>NZ_CAKVVF010000070.1:0-10427 GCF_934833455.1 Oscillibacter sp. KLE 1728 | reverse complement strand
CTGTACGACGCCTATCAGGCCAGGCTGCTGGACCTGGGCGCTCTGGACTTCGACGACCTGCTGACCGAAGGACTGAAGCGGGATGTCACCGGCCTGCGGTGCTTCCGTCATGTGCTGGTGGACGAGTTTCAGGATATCAACGATATCCAATACCGGCTGGTCCGGTCCTGGAGCCGGAGCGGGGAGCTGTTCGTCATCGGCGACCCGGACCAGTCCATCTACGGCTTCCGGGGCGCCGACTGCCGGTGCTTCCAGCGGCTTCAAGAGGAGCATCCTGGTGTAAAGGAAATTCACCTAACAGAAAATTACCGCTCTGCTCCGGCCATTCTGGATACGGCCTTGGCAGTAATCGGTCATAATCCCGGCGGGGGCCGAATACTGACCCCCCGCTGCCCCGCCGGTCCTGCCGTGCGGCTGGTCCAGGCAGCGGACAGCTTCTCCGAGGCCGTATTCATCGCCAAGGAGATCGGCCGTATGACCGGCGGCGTGGACATGCTGGAGGCCCAGGCCCTGGGCCACGAGCGGACGGTGCGGGCCTTTTCCGATATTGCGGTGCTCTGCCGCACCCACCGGCAGCTGGAGCTGGTGGAGAAATGCCTCCGCCACGACGATATTCCCTGTCTTGTCACCGGGCGGGAGGACTTCCTGGATGACCCGGCGGTTCGGGGGGCGCTGGGCTTCCTCCGTTCCCTGGTGGTGCCAGCAGACAACGCGGCGCTGGAGTCCGCCCTCCGGCTGCTGTGGAACTGCCCGGCAGATCTCATCCAGAAGGCCCAGACGCTCTGCCAAAAGATGGGCACGCTGGACTCGGCGGCCCTGCAGGAGGCGGTCCGGGGCCACGGCATTCTGGAAAACTGGCTGGGCCGGGCAGAGGTCTGGCTCCCTCTGGTCCGGACGGAAACACCCCGGAAGCTGGTGGAACAGTGGGAGGAACAGTACGGCACCTCTCCGGCCCTGGAACGCCTGCGGAACACGGCGGTATTCCACGAGGACTTCGACAGCCTCTGGGATGCTCTGGTCCTGGGCCAGGAGGCAGACCTCCGGCGGGCATCCGGCAAACACTGGGCCTCCGGCGCAGTGCGCCTGATGACGCTCCACGGTGCCAAGGGTTTGGAATTCCCTGCGGTGTTCCTGGCGGGTCTCTCCGCCGGAGCGATGCCCCTGGAGTCCCCCGGCCGCCCGGCGGATGCGGAAGAGGAGCGGCGGCTCTTCTTTGTGGGCCTCACCCGGGCCCGGGAGGAACTGATCCTCACCGCCGCGCCGGAGTTCTCTCCCTTCCTGCGGGAACTGCCGGAGACGGTGGTCCGGGAGACCACCGGCCGCCGCCGGGAGGCGGAACAGCTGCGCCTGTTCTGATCGCTTCCCCTTCTCCCAGTTCATACCAAAAGCCCCGGGCACACGTGTGTGTCCGGGGCTTCTCTCTTTTCCGTTGCCTTCAGCTTCGGTGTGCCCGATCCCTGACAGCAGCCAACAGCGCGTGACGCTCGTTGGGCAGGGAGTCATCCAGCACAGCGTTCAGCAGTTCCCGCAAAGTCTGTCCCACCGCGGGGCCGGAGAGTCCCATGGCCAGCAGGTCCCGCCCGTTCACCGCCAGCTGCCGCAGGGATACGCAGGCGCCCTCCACCAGCAGCTGGTCCAGGATGCATTCCGCCCTGTCGATCTCCCCCTGCAGGAAGCGGTACGCCGGGGCCTGAGCCAGATTGTCCGCTCGCTTCACATCCAGCAGACGCCGCAGGTCCCGCTCCCCCAGTGCCCCCAGTGCCCGAGCCACGCCCGGGCGGGTGCGTGGGATGTTGCGGTCATGCCAAGCCACCAGCTGTACCACCGTCTCCCGGAGAGCCGTCTCGGCCCGGAGGCGACCCAGCATGGCCTCCGCCATGCGGGCGCTCTCCGCCGGATGGCCGTAAAAGTGTCCGCAGCCCAGCCCATCCACTGTAAAGCAATTTGGCTTTCCAATATCGTGAAGCAGCATGGTCAGCCGCAGCTCCGGCTCCGGTTTCACTTTCTCCATGGCATGGAGGGTGTGCTCCCACACATCATAACAATGGTGGCCGTTCCGCTGGTCAAACCCCACCATGGGCAGAATCTCCGGCCAGAAGACGCCAGCCACATCCGGATAGGCCCGCAGGACCTCTGCGGCCCATTTTCCGGACACCAGCTTTTTCAGATCCGCCCAGATCCGCTCCGGAGCAATGGCTCTCAGCAATTCCCGGTTCCGGTGGATGGCCACCGCTGTATCCGGATGGACAGTGACCCCCAGCTCCGCCGCGAACCGCAGTCCCCGCAGGATGCGGAGGGCATCCTCGCCGAACCGGCGGTCCGGCTCTCCCACACACCGCAGGACCTTCTCCGTCAGGTCTGCCCGGCCGCCCAGAGGGTCGTACAGGGTCCCCTGCAGGTCCGCTGCCATCGCGTTGATGGTGAAGTCCCGGCGCCGCAGATCCTCCTCCAGAGAGTCGGTGAACGTCACGGTCTCCGGCCTCCGGTGGTCCCGATAGGCACCGTCCCGCCGGAGTGTAGTGATCTCCACGCCACCCTGCTCCGTCTTTACGGTGACGGTGCCGTGGCGCAGACCAGTTGGGACAGCCCGGCCGGCAAACAGGGCCATAGTCTCCTCCGGCCGGGCGGAAGTGGTCACATCCCAGTCCCCCGGCATCCGGTCCAGCAGGGCATCCCGGACGCAGCCGCCCACGCACCATGCGCCATACCCCGCCGCCTCCAGTGTTTTCAGGATCTCCCCTACCGGAGCGGGGATCGTTACCGTCGTCATGTGTCCACCTCCCTTATGTCCATTCTCCTTGCGTATCGCGGATCAGCTCTGCGGGCCGTCCCATCGCCACTCCATAAGAAGTTCCGCTTCCCCAGTCTCGGGATCCACGCCCTCCTCCAGGACACGGAACCCCTCCCGCCGGTAGAAGGCTGCCGCCCGGAGGTTTTTCCGGTAGACCTGCAGGCGCAGCTGCCCGCGGCTGGTCTTCACGTGGTCCAACAGCTGCCGGCCCACGCCGCCGGACCGGGCCTCCCTCCGGACGAAGATGCCGGCGATGTAGTCTCCCAGAAGTCCGATGAAGCCTGAAATTTCGGCCCGCGCCTCCGTCTCAAAGACCCAGACCTCCGCCCGGGCCAGCGCAGTCCTGACCTCTGCAAAATGTCCCAGCCAATAGGCTGCTGGGATGAAATCGTGGGCTTCCCGGTTGGCGTCCAACCAGATGGCCGCCACAGCATCCAGGTCGCCCTTCCCCATTCTTCGGATCATGGGCCTCCTCCATTCCTCCTGTACCTCGCGCTGCTCTGATGATACCACACCAAGCGACCCGCCGCAAGGCAGGGGCCACCGGATTCTGCCTTTTGAAGTATGATCGTGATTTCACGGAACAAGGAAATCTTCTGTCATTTGGGTGAAACTATGCCTGGATCTCCGCTCCTTCACAGCCGGTCATGTTTCCACCCGTGGGCAAAAGACGTGGGCAGCTGTTTTCCCCGCGGAACACAGCTGCCCTTGTTGTCCAGGCGTGGAAGCAAGGCCTTCCGCCCCTCAGGCTGGAATTTCGGGAACTGAATTGCACCCCAAAACAGGCCCGCTCTATGCCTTCTTCCGTGTCAGGAAAATCCCAAGGATTGCTCCTATCAAGAGCATCGGCGCAAACCTGACAAACAGCCATTCAAATGCGTGAAAGGCGACTCCAACAACGGCGGTTTCCGGATCGTGATAATTCCACCCCAGATAAGGACTCCCGCAGTAAATGAAAACTGCGGAAATAATTACGATGGCCGTACACAATCCAATAAGCAGGCAGCGAGCTGTTTTTCGCCGCAGCTCCTTCCCCTGTGCCAGCTGCAAATTTATGATCTCCAGCTTTTCGGAAACCGCTTTCAGGTCATCAGCCTTCGCCGCTGTGACAGGTTCTCCGAGCAGCGTGCTCACAGGTGTTTCAAACGCCTCTGACAGGGAGATCAGCATATCAGCATCCGGAACAGACAATCCCTGCTCCCATTTGGAGATGGTCTGCCGCACCACATTCAGCTTGATCGCAAGTTCCTCCTGCGATAGCCCTTTTGATTTTCTGATGGCTTTGATGTTTTCACATAACATAGGGAATGAACTCCTTTCTGGTTAACGCCATTGTACGAGAAACAGCCTGTTTTCGCAAGCAACGTATATTAACATTTGCGTTCAGACTGTGCAGGCGGCTTTTGGCTTCTTTCTTTTGCGGCAGGCAAGATTTGTTGATTCCTGCGGCACGTATCCAAACCGGCAAATTACGCAAAGCTGCCACAGGTATGCGGCAAATTACCTTCCTCTTACGGCTGCGCTCAGTTTGGTGAAGCCGACGGAATTGGGGCCGCCACCGCTGATCTTGAAACGGGGCCCTGGATTTCTCTGGTTGCATTTTCCGTCTTCTCATACTATAATGAAATATTTGGTAAGGAATTGCAGGTTTTTGGGCAACCTCATGGTATTCCCACAGAATCATCAGCGGCGCGCTGGCAGTGCGCTTCAGATAAGGAGTCTTTTCATGATGAACAATCTCCATCCCATCCGCGACTATATCGTCCCCGGCAAGCGGGCCCATCTGGTGGGCATCGGCGGCGTGTCCATGTGCCCCCTGGCGGAGGTGCTGCGGGGCATGGGCCTCCATGTCCAGGGCTCCGACATGACGGAGAGCGACACGGTCCGCCACCTCCGGTCCTTGGGCATCCCCGTGGCCATCGGCCACAACGCCGAAAACCTGGGGGACTGCGATCTGGTGGTCCGCACCGCTGCCGTCCACGACAGCAACCCGGAGATCGCCGGTGCCGTGGCCCGGGGTATCCCCGTGTACGAGCGGGCCCAGGCCTGGGGTGCCATCATGCAGCGGTATCCCAACGCGCTGTGCGTGGCCGGTACCCACGGCAAAACCACCACCACCTCCATGTGCACCCACATCTTCATGGCGGCGGAGGCGGATCCCACGGTGATGATCGGCGGCACCCTGCCCCTGCTCCACGCCGGCTATCGGGTGGGCCAGGGGGACACCATCATCCTGGAGTCCTGTGAGTACTGCAACAGCTTCCTCAGCTTCTTCCCCACCGTGGCAGTGATTTTGAACGTGGAGGAGGACCACCTGGACTTCTTCAAGGATCTGGCCGACATCCAGCACTCCTTCCGCCGGTTTGCGGAGCTGGTGCCCCCGGCGGGGTCCGTCATCGTCAACGCGGACAACGCCAGCGCCATGGAGGCGGTGGCCGGGCTGGAGCATCCCATCTTCACCTTCGGCCTGGACCATACCGCCGACTGCACCGCCGCCAATCTGACGGAGGTGGACGGCAGGCCGGTATTCGACGTGATGATCCGCGGCGAGAAATACGCCCGCGTAGAGCTCCACGTCTACGGCCACCACAATGTTCTCAACGCCCTGGCGGCAGCCTCTGCGGCCTGGGCACTGGGCCTGCCGGGCCATGCGGTGGAGACGGGCCTGGCCTCCTTCACCGGCGCTGGCCGCCGATTCGAGCACAAGGGTACCTATCACGGGGCGGAGGTCTACGATGACTACGCCCATCACCCCGACGAGCTCCACGCCCTGTTCACCACCGCCAAGGAAATGGGGTATGAACGGCTGGTGGTGGCCTTCCAGCCCCACACCTACTCTCGCACCGCCAAGCTGTTCGAGCGGTTCGTGGAAGAGCTGAAAATCCCGGACGTGGCCATCCTGGCGGAGATCTTCGCCGCCCGGGAGCAGAACACCTTGGGCATCTCCTCGGCGGACCTGTGCCGCAATATCCCCGGCGCTGTGTACTGCTCCACCCTGGACAAGGCGGCGGCGGCTCTGCGGCAGGCGGCCCGGCCCGGCGACTTGATCCTCACCGTAGGCGCCGGTGACATCTACCGGGCCGGGGAAAAGCTGCTGGCGGGGGTGTGAGCCGTGGAGATCTCAGAGATCCGCACCGCCGCCCCGGCAGAGGGCCGCGCCGCCGTGGAGCTGGAGACCTTTGCCCTGCTGGACCGGCTGCACATCCCCTATGCTTGGGTGGCCCACGAGACCGCCGACACCATCGCCGACTGCGATGTGGTCAGCGAGGTGCTGGGCATCTCCATCTGCAAGAACCTGTTTCTCTGCAACCGGCAGAAGACGGCGTTCTACCTGCTGACCATGCCCGGCGGCAAGCCCTTCCAGACCAAGGTCCTCAGCGCCCAACTGGGCACCACCCGCCTCTCCTTCGCCCCGCCGGAGCTGATGGAGTCCATGCTCCGCTGCACCCCCGGCTCTGCCAGCGTGCTGGGCCTGGCCTATGACACGGAGCGCCGGGTCCGGCTGGTGATGGACCGGGCAGTCCATGACGCGGCCTGGTTCGGCTGCCACCCCTGCAAGAACGACGCCAGCCTCCGCCTGCGGACGGAGGACCTGCTGCATGTCTTTCTCCCCCACACGGGCCACGATGTGACGGTGGTGGACCTGTAACGGCATCTATGGAAAAACGAGGACCGGACCGGTCCTCGTTTTCTGTTTTCCCTCAGTGGGGAGAGGTCAGCTTGATGCCGACAATGCCCGTCAGCAGCAACACGGTGAAAAACATCCGGGCGGCGGTCACCGGCTCCTTGAAGATCAGGATGCCCACCGCCACGGAGCCTACGGCCCCGATGCCGGTCCAGACGGCGTAGGCAGTGCCCAGGGGAAGCGTCTTCATGGCCTGGCTCAGCAAATAGAAGCTGGCCAGCATCCCCGCAATGGTCATCACGGACCAGCCCAGCTTCGTGAAGCCATCGGACAGTTTCAGGAACGAGGACCAGAACACCTCCAGAAGTCCCGCGCATGCCAGAAATACCCATGCCATGCAAATCACTCCTCCTCTGACAGCAAAAAATAAAAGGCGCCCGCGCCCCGCATCTCCAATGGCCTACGGATGCAGGGGCAAACGCCTTTGTCCGCCCGGCGGCGGACCTATATTGATGTTTTATTTTACAGATTTCCCGGGAAATGTCAAGTCCTTTCTACCACAGAGCGGTAAAACCGCTCCCGGTCCTCCCGGAGCATCCGCAGCTCCCCGGTGGAGAGCATCTGCCGGATGCGCTCCGCCAGCCAGACGTCGCCGATGCCCGGCTTCTCCCGGCCCAGAACCTCTCCAATGATGTTGGCGATCTTCGTCTGGCCCTCGGGCAGATGGCGTCGGATCATTTCGTCGTAGAAGTCCTCCCCCACGCTGCGGACCCGGCCGTTCACCACCGCCCGGAGCGGGGCGTTCTCCTGCCGGAGCACCTCCCACCGATGGGCCATAGCGCCCAGCATCACCGGCGGCAGCGGCTCCTCCCGGGACAGGAAGCGTCCGAACAGCTCCGGCTCCACCTCGCCCCAACCCAGGTAGGTCTCCACGACGCCGTCCGGCCGCTCCCGCCAGGGCGGCAGGAACACCACGCGGACGTCGGCCTTTGTGTCTTTCAGCAGGCTGGCAGCGTGGAGCAGACCGCAGGCGCCGTATGGCGTATGGTCCACCCAAATACGGACGGCGTCCCTAGAGCCGCAGGACCTCAATCGCTCCGCTGCCTCCAAATTCCGCTGCCAGTCCCGGTCCGTGGTCTCATCATCACCATCACACCACCGGCGCAGCAGGTCCCACCGGTCCGCCCCCAGCGGTTCTCGGATATCCCCCATATCCAGTCCCAGGGACAAGACCAGTACATCACTCGGACTGCCGCCCAGGGGGATGGCCTCCCGTTCCAGGGCCGCCTGCCGCCGCTGGGCCCGCTGGATCTGGTGGATCTCCTCTCCCGCGGGCGCTTTTCCGTCATCGAAGCCGATGACCGTAGTAGATGTCACATTTCCGCCGTCCTCTGTGCGGCTGAGAACGAATCCGAAGCCTTTCCGTCCGCTCCCGCCGCAGCGCTGGGCCACCCGCAGGGCACCGCAGGTTGACATATCAAAACACAGTTCCAGCATGGTCTTGCCTCCTGGATGTCACGGCTGCTGATCTTCTCAGGGATCCAGCAATGTTTTCCCAAAGCCAAAGCCCCATTGATAGGCCCAGCCCAAGGACGTGAGCAGAAGCACCGTCAGCCCGTAGCCGAAGAGGAGCCCCGTCGCCAGCCGCCGGAGATTACCGCTCTCATAGGGCGTACAGAGCTGGAGAAGTCCGTCCGCAATCAACGGAACCAGCAGCACAGCCGCCACTCCCGCCGGGGGATGGACCGCCCACCAGGTTGCCAGCCCCGCCAGGATGCCCGCCAGCTCCCCGGTGCACCGGGCGCAGATGGGAAAGGGCGTTCCGTCCCGAAAATGGAAAGAGCGATCCGGCCGGCAGTGGCATCCGAAGAGAATCGGAAGCCACCGCCAAAGCCAGCGCCGCAGCTTAATAGGCATACACCGCTGCGCTGATGCCCAGAACCGCCGCCGCAACGTACATCAGTACATAGGCGATCACGCACACCAGGGCGCCGATGCCCGCCGCCTTGGCAGTCCGGGGCTTGGTATCCTTCCATACCAGGAACAAGATCAATCCTGCAATGGGAATACAGCAGCCCAGAAGCCCCCACAGGAAGCCGCCGTTGTCCGCTGCCGGTGGAGGATTATTCGGTCCTCCGTTCTGAGGAGTGCCGCATTTCGGGCAGACCGCCGCATAGTCATCGATCAATGCACCACATTTTCTGCAATAAGCCATCGTTTTTCCCTCCAAGACACAGTTTGCCGCGTTCGCCTCCGCGCTGTCCCAAAGCCGCGTGGCGCCCTCCACCTGAGGGAACCAAGCACCTTGATTGTATCGGTCCCCGCACCTGCTGTCAAGGCTAATCCGACAGATTCCAACCAAAAGGGACAAGGCAGGCAGCTTTCGCTGCCCGCCTTGTAAAAAGTCCGGGAGATCTTACTTCTTGCTCAATGCCTCGTCGATGGCCTTAGCCGCGGTCTTGCCGGCGCCCATGGCCAGGATGACGGTGGCAGCACCGGTGACGGCGTCGCCGCCGGCATAGACGTTCTCGCGGGAGGTGAGACCGTCCTCGTTCACCACGATGCCGCCCTTCTTGTTGATTTCCAGGCCCTTGGTGGTGGACTTGATCAGGGGGTTGGGGCTGGTGCCCAGGGCCATAATAACGCAGTCCACGTCCACGTCGAACTCACTGCCGGGGACCTCGATGGGACGGCGGCGGCCGGAGGCATCGGGCTCGCCCAGTTCCATCCGGATGCAGCGGATTCCCTTCACATCGTCGTTCTCGTCCGCCAGCACCTCCACCGGGTTGCAGAGAGTCTTGAAGATGATGCCTTCCTCCTCGGCGTGCTCCACCTCTTCACGGCGGGCGGGCAGCTCCTCCATGCCGCGGCGGTACACAACATAGACCTCTGCACCCAGGCGCTTGGCGCACCGGGCGGCGTCCATGGCCACGTTGCCGCCGCCTACGACGGCCACCTTCTTGGGATGGATGAGGGGCGTGTCGGAATCGGGCAGGTATGCCTTCATCAGGTTGATGCGGGTCAGGAACTCGTTGGCGGACAGCACGCCCTTGTAGTTGACGCCGGGGATGTTCATGAACATAGGCAGGCCGGCGCCGGAGCCGATGAACACGGCCTCAAAACCCATCTCATCCATCAGCTCGTCCACGGTGATGGTGCGGCCCACCACGGTGTCGGTCATGATCTTCACGCCGAAGTGTTCCAGCCGGGCCACCTCCTTGGCCACAATGGCCTTGGGCAGACGGAACTCCGGGATGCCGTACACCAGCACGCCGCCAACCTGGTGCAGCGCCTCGAACACGGTGACGTCATACCCCTTCCGGGCCAGATCGCCGGCACAGGTCAGGCCCGCAGGGCCGGAGCCTACCACAGCTACCTTGTGGCCGTTGCTCTCCGGCACGACGGGAGCGCCGCCCTGATGGCCGTGGGTATTGTGATAGTCCGCCACAAACCGCTCCAGACGGCCGATGCCCACGGGCTCACCCTTGATGCCCCGGATGCACTGGCCCTCGCACTGGTTCTCCTGGGGGCAGACACGGCCGCAGATGGCGGGCAGGCTGTTGGTGGAGGTGATGACGCCGAAGGCCTCGTCAAACTTGCCTTCCGCCACCTTGGCGATGAACTCGGGAATATGTACGTTCACGGGGCAGCCGTTCACGCACTTGGGGTTCTTGCAGTTCAGGCAGCGCTTGGCCTCGTCGATGGCCATTTCCTCAGTATAGCCCAGGGCCACCTCGTCGAAGTTCTTGTTGCGGACATCGGGCTCCTGAGAGGGCATGGGATTCTTCTTCAAAGACATATTGGCCATGATTATTCGGCCTCCTTCTTGAACAGGTTGCAGGTCTCCTCATATTTGTGGGCCTCAAAGTCCCGATACATCTGGTTCCGCTTGACTGCCAGATCCCAGTCCACCTTGTGGCCGTCGAAATCCGGGCCGTCCACGCAGGCGAACTTCATCTCGCCGCCCACGGTCAGGCGGCAGCCGCCGCACATGCCGGTGCCGTCGATCAT
>NZ_CAKVVF010000069.1:0-10442 GCF_934833455.1 Oscillibacter sp. KLE 1728 | reverse complement strand
GTCTGCGACGATGTGACCCTGACGGTACGGCAGGCACTGGTCAGTGAAAAAACCGTCTACCTGGTGCTGGACTATCAACTGCCGGATACGGTGGACCGGGAGGCGGTGCAGCGGGCAGATCAGTCTGATGATGATTTCATCTATCCACCCGAGATCGGCTATTACCTTACCGGAGACTTCTCCTGGGCGGATTTTAAGGCCGCTGATCTGAAGAGGTGGCATGGCCTGGACTGGTCGGACTTCACGTCTTACGGGGATTACTTCCTTAGCTGGAACACCCTGCAGCCGTACCGTCTTTCCAACTTTTCCCACGGCAGCTCCGGCGAGGTAGCCAGCCAGGGCTACGACCCGGAAACCAACACCCTCGCCTACCTTTGCAGCATCACGGCCAAGGACGGCGACTTGGACTTCACTGCCCAGCCCTTGACGGTGATGGTACTGCCCCCCCAGTTATCCACAGGCGGCCAGGTGACCGCCTTGGCAACCCATCCTGCCATCCTCACCTTCCAGCCGGAGGCCGTTAGCCAGACGTGGACCGGCTCCCTTCGGCAGGACAGCCTCTATGCCCAGGTCACCTTGTCCCCCTTTGCCATCAGTGTGAAGCTTGGAGACGTGTCCGCCCCCGTGCCCTATGAGAGCATAGACAACCTGTTGCAGGCCACTACCTTGGTGTGCCGGGACGGCACCACCCAGCCAGTTCGGGAACTGGCCACAGGCCTTACTGGCAGTACCAGCATCTCCCAGGATGACGGCCACGGTTCCGTCAGCTTCACCAGCCAGTTCCAGGACCTGCTGGACGTGAGCCAGGTCGCCGCCGTGCAGGTGGGAGACATCCAAATTCCCCTGGAATGACCATCCTCCCGTCCCGGGGCAATGCCCCGGGACGGCTTGTTTTTGGGGAATTGAGTTTTCCCGCCTGGTGTGGTATACTGAAACGATCAAATCACACAGCGGCGCGCCGGAAGGGCGCGCCCTTGAAATGGAGGACAGCGCAGAATGGTGCCTTATGCCAAGCGTATGGAAAAAATGGCCTTCACGGCCAATGTGGTCAAAGGACTGTTCGGGTCCATGACCAACCCGGACATCATCTCCTTCAGCGGCGGTTCCCCCGCCAGAGAGGCCCTGCCGGTGGACACCATTCGCCAGCTGGCCGACGAGGTGCTGCGGACGGACACCCGGGGCGTGGAGGCCCTGCAGTACGGCCCCATTGAGGGGATCCGGGACCTGCGGGAGGTGGTGGTCCGGGAGCTGCTGGCTCCCAAGGGCATCGACTGCGGCGTGGACAACGTCATAATCATCACCGGCGGCCTGGAGGGCATCAACCTGGCCTGCCAGGCGTACATCGACCCCGGCGACGTGATCCTGGTGGAGGCCCCCACCTTCGTCCAGTCCGTGGAGATCTTCGATATGTTCGAGGCCAGGTGCGTGGGTGTGGCCATGGATGACAACGGCCTGATCCCGGAGGATCTGGAGCGGAAGATCCGGCAGTGCCATCCCAAGATGATCTATGTCATTCCCACCTTCCAGAACCCCAGCGGCCGCACCCTCAGCCTGGAGCGGCGGAAGGCCGTGGCGGAGCTGGCCGCCAAATACGACGTGCTGGTGCTGGAGGACGACCCCTATCGGGATATCCGGTACAGCGGAGAGGACCTGCCTCCCATCAAGCACTTCGACACCACAGGCCATGTGGTGATGGCAGGCAGCTTCTCCAAGATTTTCTCCCCCGGCTCCCGCCTGGGCTATGTGGTGGCGGATACGGAGACCATCCAGCATCTGGTGGACGTGAAGTCCGCCACCAACTCCCACACCTCCATGCTGCCCCAGATCCTCTGCGCGGAGTTCTTCAAGCGGGGCTGTTACCCGGCCCACCACCAGATGATCTGCGACCTGTACCGCAGGCGCCGGGACGTGATGCTCCAGAGCATCGACCGGTATTTCCCCGCCGGTACCAAGCACAGCAATCCGGACGGCGGCCTCTTCACCTGGGTGGAGCTGCCCGGCGGCATCGACACCTCCGCCCTGCTGCAGGAGTCTTCCACAGACCCGGCTGTGAACGTGGCTTTTGTGGCGGGAGAGGGCTTCTTCTCCGACCGGGACGGCCAGGGGAAGAACTGTATGCGCATGCGCTTCGCAAACCCGCGGTTGCACTTTTTCGTGGTGGGTGTCCGCCGCGGGGGGGGGTTTAGCTGCTCCATGCTTAACATGTCAACAACCACCCCCCGGGGCGCTGTGCGCCTGGGGGGTTATTTGTTCACTGCAGCTCGTCCAGGGTCAGGGAGAAGCTGTCCATAAAGGTCTCCAGAAAGTACGTCACTTCCGGCAGTTCATAGCCCTCCAGGGCTTTCCGGGTCTGGCCGGCGGCCTGCCGGAATTCGTTGTTGCCGGCTTTCAGCTCCTCTACACACTTGATATAAGCGGAGAGCTTGTCCGCCGCCTTCACCACCTGCCGCACCTCCGGGTCGGACTGCGTCAGGATGGGCCCGTACACCCCCTGAAGCTCCGGCGGCAGCATGTGGAGCAGCTTGCCCTCCGCCACCGCCTCCACGTCCTTGTAGGCGTTTCGGATAGCCGGGTTGTCGTACTTGATGGGGGTGGGCATGTCGCCGGTCAGGATCTCGCTGGCGTCATGATACAGCGCCGCCACCGCCACGGCGCCGGGGTCCAGGCGGCCGCCGAACTTCTCGTTGCGGATCACCGCCAGAGCGTGGGCCAGGACGGCCACCTGATGACTGTGCTCCTGGACGTTCTCCGGCGCGGTGTTGCGCATCAGGGCCCACCGCTGGATGAACCGCATCCGGGAGATGTAGGCAAAGAAATGGCTCTTCATGTCAGTCCTCCAAAAGCTCACCCAGCAGGGATGCTCCGTCAGTGCCGGTGACTTTCACATTCCGCACCTGGTTATGCAGGTCCGTCCCGTCCGCCAGCACCTCCATATAGTTGGGTGCGTGGCCGAAATACCTGCCGTCCTTGGGCTGTTCAAAGAGGACGGGATACACCGCTCCCACACAGGCCGCGAGATAGTTCCGGTGGAGCGCCTCCGCCACCGCCGCCGCCTGGCGGGCCCGCTCTTCCTTCACGGCCTTCGGCACCTGACGCATCTTGGCCGCCGGGGTGCCGGGCCGGACGGAGTAGGGGAAAATGTGCATCTGGGCAAAGCCGCACCGGCGGATGAAGTCCAGCGTCTGGGCAAATTCCTCCTCCGTCTCCTCCGGAAACCCGGTGATGAGGTCCGTGGTGACAGCGGGGTGGTCAAAATATTGATTTAAAAGTGCAACGGACTGCGCATATCGAGTGGTATCGTATTTCCGGTTCATTCGCTTCAGGGTGTCGTCGCATCCGGACTGCATAGACAAGTGGAACTGGGGGCAGAGGTTCGGCAGGGCGGCCGCCCGGCGGCAGAACTCCTCTGTGATGGTCCGGGGCTCCAGGCTCCCCAGCCGGATGCGGACAGCCGGTGCGGCGGTGCAGACAGCCTCCAGTAGGTCGATCAGGGTCTCTCCGTTCTTCAGGTCCTGGCCCCAGGAGGAGATCTCGATGCCCGTCACCACGATCTCCCGGTAGCCCTCTGCCGCCAGGGCCAGAGTCTGCTCCACGGCAGTGGGGACGGGCAGGGACCGCACCCGTCCCCGGGCGTATGGAATGATGCAGTAGGTACAGAAGTTGACGCACCCGTCCTCCACCTTCAGCATAGCCCGGGTGCGGCCCCCCAGGCCGCCGGCGGGCAGGACCTCGAACACCCGCCGCTCAAAAGGCTGGTCGATAGCCTCGATCTGCCGCTTCTCCGCCGCGGCCTCCTCCAGAAGGCGGATAAAACCCGTCCGGTCGCCGGTGCCGGAGATCAGGTCCACCCCCAGCTTCCGCACGTCGTCCGCGTGGGTCTGGGGATAGCAGCCGCACACCGCCACCACGGCGCCGGGGTGCTTCCGCTGGACGCCGTGGATCACCTGCCGGGACTTCTGGTCGCTGACTGCCGTGACGGAGCAGGTGTTCACGATATAGGCATCCGCCTCATCGGAAAACTCCGTGAGCGTGTGCCCCCTTGCCAGCAGCTCCTGCTCCATGGCCTGGGTCTCATATTGGTTCACCTTGCAGCCCAAGGTATAGATGGCAACTTTCATGGAATCTCCTTGCACTTTCCGCAAAACCTTTATATAATAACTTGATGCGTTTCGATTATACTGTAATTTTTACTGTTGGGCAAGGCCCAACTGCAAGGAGATCGTTTTTCATGATTTATCTGGACCACGCCGCCACTACGCCCGTTCCCCGGGCGGTGGCGGATGCCATGTATGAGGTGCTCACCGAACAGTTCGGCAACCCCAGCTCCCAGTACCCCATGGGGCTGGAGATGAAGCGCCGGGTGGAAGTCTGGCGGAAGACCGTGGCGGACGCACTGGGCTGTGGGGCCAAGCAGCTGTTCTTCACCTCCTGCGGCACAGAGGCGGACAACTGGGCTGTCACCGCCGCCTGCTGGCAGAACCGCCACCTGGGCCGCCACATCGTTACCACCGCAGTGGAGCACAGCGCCGTGCTGGAAGCCTGCCGCTGGATGGAGCGGCAGGGATACGAGGTGACGTATCTTGTCCCGGCTCAGGACGGCTCCCTCTCTGCGGAGCAGGTCCTCGCCGCCGTCCGGCAGGACACGGCGCTGGTGTCCTGCATGCTGGTGAACAACGAGCTGGGAAACATCTATCCCATCGCTGAGATCGCCCGGGGCCTGGCGGTGAAGAACCCACAGACGTTGCTGCACACCGACGCGGTCCAAGGCTTTTTGAAGGTCCCCTGCTCCGCAAAAACGCTGGGGGCGGACTTCCTCACCATCTCCGCCCACAAGATCGGCGGGCCCAAGGGCATCGGCGCTCTGTACATCGGTCCCCGGGTCCGGAATCCAAAGCCGCTGCTGGCCGGCGGCGGGCAGGAGGGCGGCCTCCGGGCCGGCACTGAAGCCACGGCCCAGATCGCGGGCTTTGCCAGGGCTGTGGAGCTGCGGCGGGAAAATTTGGAGGAGAAGCTCCGCTGCATGGCGAAAATCCGGGACTATGCCGCAGAGCGGCTGTCCGCCATCCCCGACTTGAAAATCCTCTCCGCCCCCGGCGGCGCGCCCCATATCCTCTCCATCTCTCTCGTAGGCTGGCCCAGCCAAAATATTGTCAATGACCTGGGCAGTCAGGGCGTCTGCATCTCCGCCGGCTCCGCCTGCCATCAGGGCAAGCCCAGTCACGTGATCGCGGCCTTGAAGCTATCCAAGAAGGTCTCCGGCGGGGTAATCCGCCTGAGCTTCGGTCCGGAGACTGACAAGGGCGACATCGATGCCTGTGCGGACGCCCTGCGGCGCCACCACGACACGCGGATGCCCATGCTGTAAGGCAATTTTACTTTTCAGTTTCAAGAGGTTTCGTCTTTTATGTTTCGTCATCTTCATCGGGAGCCCGGCTTCTACAAGCGGCTGTTCTTGCTGGCTCTGCCGCTGATCCTGCAGAATCTCATCACCACTTCCCTGGGATTTGTGGACACCTTCATGGTGGGTATGCTGGGGCAGAATGAGCTGTCCGCTGTCACTGCCGCCAACACGCCCATCTACCTGCTCCAGATCATCATCCTGGGCCTGCTCAGCGGACTCTCCGTCCTGGCCAGCCAGTACTGGGGCAAGGGGGACACCGACAGCATCAACCGCTGTATGGGCGTCAGCCTTTACGCCGGGCTCATCATTGCGGTTTCCGTGGCCGCTGTGCTGTTCTTCTTCCCCCTCCATGTGATGGCTCTGGTGACCAACAACGACCTGCTCATTGAGTTGGGCGCCCCCTATCTCCGGATTGTTGGCCTCAGCTATATCTTCAACACCATCAGCTCCGTCTACATCGGCATGCAGCGCAGCACGGAGAATCCCGCCATGGGCATGATCGTCTTCGGCATCTCCATGCTGACCAACACGGGCTTGAACTACATTCTCATTTTCGGCAAGTTCGGCGCGCCTGCGCTGGGGATCACCGGTGCTGCCATTGCCACCCTGACCTCCCGGGTGCTGGAGTTCGTGATCGTCGCGGTCTATGCCCCCCGCTACCGCCGAGTGCCCCTGATGCTCCGCCTGCTGCTGCGGCCCGGCGGGGCCATGGCGCGGAGCTTCCTGAAATACGCCACCCCCGTTCTGGTGAACGAGGTGCTGTGGGGTCTGGGCGTCAGCGTTATGACCGCCGTCATGGGCCACATGGCCATCAGCACGGATATGCTGGCGGCCCACGCCATCATGGGCAACATCGACAAGTTCTCCACTGTGGCCTGCTTCGGCATCGCAGGCGCCACCGCCGTGATTGTGGGCAAGCGGATCGGTGAGGGCGCCGGCCGGGAGGAGGTCTACTCTCTGGGCTGCTGCCTGCTGACGGTCTCCTTCGGAGTGGGTTTCGTGGTGTCGGTGTGCCTGGCGGTCCTCCTGCCTACGGTGTTCATCCCCTATCTCTATCCTCTGTTCCATTTGGAGGGGCTGGCGCTGGAGATCGCCGTCACCATGTGCGTCGTATATCTCTTCATGCTGCCGCTGAAGGCCTTTGACATCACCAACATCACCGGCCTGCTTCGGGCGGGCGGCGACTCCCGCATGGCCTCCATCATCGACTTGAGCTGCCAGTGGGTCATCGCTGTACCTCTGACCTTCCTGACTGCCCTGGTGTTCAACGCCCCGGTAGCGGTGGTGTGCCTATGCATCCAGTCGGAAAATGTGTGCAAGTGCCCCTGGGGTATCCTGCGGCTGCGGAGCCGGAAGTGGATCAACGATGTGACGGGCGAGGACACGTGATGGAAAGTCTTTTCCGCTGCCCCGTCTGCGGGGCGCCGCTGGACCGCGGAGACCGGGCCTATCGCTGCCCGGCCGGACACAGTTATGACATTGCCCGGGAGGGCTACACCTATCTGCTGCCCCCCAATCAAAAGCACTCCGCCGATCCGGGAGATGACCGGGATATGGCCGCCGCACGGCGGGATTTCCTCTCCAAGGGGTATTATGATCCGCTTCTCAATACGCTCTGTTGTCAGATTTTGTCTCTTTCCGGCGAATCGCCGGTGATCTGGGACGTGGGCTGCGGCGAGGGATTCTACACCTCCGGCATCTTCCAGACCCTGGCCGCCGCGGGAAAATCCCCCCGGATGGCGGGAACCGACATTTCCAAGCCCATTCTCCGATCCGCCGCCAAGCGGGAGAAAGGCATTGCGTGGGCTGTGGCCTCCTCCTTCCACCTGCCGGCGGCGGACGGCGCGGCGGACATTCTGCTGGACTGCTTCTCCCCCCTGGCGCTGGAGGAATTCCGGCGAGTGCTGAGGCCGGGCGGGCACTTCCTCTACGTGGTGCCCGGACCGGACCACCTCTGGGAGCTGAAGCAGGTCCTCTACGACCGTCCCTATCCCAATGAGGAAAAGGAGACCCCCTATGAGGGGTTCGCCTATCAGTCCATCGTGCCGGTGGAGGGCACCATCACCCTCCCCTGCCAGGCAGACATCCGCGCCCTGTTCCAGATGACGCCCTATTACTGGAAGACCCCCAAGACAGGTGCAAAGCGTCTGGCGGACCTGGAGTCTCTCACCACCCGTATCTCCTTTCGCATTCATATTTTTCAAAAACTCTGACAGGAGGTTCTGCTGATGAAACCCAATCCCACCCGCTCCGCCCTGCTGGTCATCGATATGGAAAACGGCTTCGTCCACCCGGAGGGCGGACACTGGATCCGCTTCGCCCAGTCCATGGTCCCCAACTGCGTCCGGGCCGTGGAGCTGGCCCGGGCCAAGGGCATTCCGGTATTCTTTGTCAAGCGGCTCTACCGCGCTGACGGCAGCGATGTGGAGCTGACCCGTTACCCCGGCTGGGTCGCTGGCGGCCGGGCCTGCCGCCCCGCCTCCACCGGTCCCAACAGCGCCCAGGCACCGGAGGGCCTGCGCCCCCAGCCCGGGGACTACACCATCATCAAGCCCAGGTGGAGCGCCTTTTTCCAGACGGAGCTGGACCTGATCCTCCGGCGGCTGGACGTGCGGACGGTGATCCTCACCGGCACCACCACCCCCAACTGCATCCGCACCACCTGCTATGACGCCATCGCTCTGGAGTACAACACCGTGGTGCTGACGGACTGCTGCTCCTCCCATACCGAGGAGATCCAGCGGGTGAATCTGGAGGACATGGCCCGGGCGGGCGCCATTTTGATGGACTCGGCGTCCTTTGCCGACTACGGCCCCGGCACAGTGGAGGACCTCTCCGCCGCCATCCGGGCCCGGATGCTGGAAGAGGACACGGTGCCCGAGCCCTTCCGGTCGGAGGACGGCCAGGTATTCTGGCCCGACCTCTGGTAATCACAAAGGAAAACGGACGCCCTCCGCACAACTGCGGAGGGCGTCTTCTTGTTTCGAGTCATTCCCTCTGGATCCGGATGCGCCGGGTGGCGATCTCGTCGCAGAAGCGGGCGTCGTGCTCCACGAACAGCAGGGTCGGCCGACAGGCCAGCAGCAGATCCTCCACCTGCATCCGGGAGATGACGTCGATAAAGTTCAGCGGCTCATCCCACACGTACAGGTGTGCCTGTGTGCAGAGGCTTGCGGCCAGCAGCACCTTTTTCTTCTGGCCGCTGCTGTAATCTGCCAGGTCCTTCTCAAACTGCTCCCGTGGAACATCCAGCTTCCGCAGGATGGTCCGGAACCGGCTGCCGTCCAGACCCTGGGTCCGGACAAACTCCGTCAGGCTGCCCCGCAGGTGGTCCGTATTCTGGCTGACATAGGACACCACCAGGCCGCTCATGGTCTCCACCGTGCCGCTGTGGGGGATCTCTTCCCCCAGCAGCAGCTTCAGCAGGCTGGACTTGCCGCAGCCGTTTGCGCCCTGGAGGGCGATCCGCTCCCCCGCCAGCACCTCGAAGGTGATCTCCCGGCAGACCCTGCGACCGTTGTAGCACACGGCTACGTCCCGGAACTCCGCCAGCCGCGCACCCGTCCGGCAGGGCAGGGGCGTAACCGCCAGCGCCTCCTGCCGCTCCAGGTTCTGCAGCAGCTGCTTCTTCTCCTCCACTGCCTCCTCCCGGCGGCGCTGGATGGATTTGGACCGCTGCATCAGCTTGGCCGCCTTGTGGCCCACAAAGCCCCGGTCCGCTGCCTTGGCCCCGGTCTTGTCCACACCGAACTTGCTCTTCTCCGTCCGGTCCGACCAGCCGGAGGCACGGCGGGCGGACTCCGTCAGCCGCCCGATGTCCTTCTGCAGCTTCTCCTGCCGGGCCAGTTCAAAGGCGTCCTGCCTCCGGCGGTTCTCCCACCAGGAGGAGAAATTCCCCCGCTGGATCTCAATATTGGTCCGGTTGATGGCCAGAATATGGTCCACACACTGGTCCAGGAACGCCCGGTCATGGGATACCAGCAGAAATCCCCGCTTCCGGGCCAGATAGCTCCCCAGCTTCCGCCGTCCCTCCAGGTCCAGATGGTTGGTGGGCTCGTCGATCAGCAAGAAGGCATTCTCCTTCAAAAACATGGCCGCCAGCAGCACCTTGGTCCGCTCCCCGTTGGAGAGGCTGGAAAAGGGCAGCTCCAGTGATCTCTCTGCCAGGTCCAGAAGCCCCAGCTCCCGCTGGATCTCCCAGTCCTCCGCCTCCGGCGCGATCTCCCGCACCACCTCCAGGCCCGTCCGGGACAGGTTCGCCACCTCGTAGGGGAAGTACTCAAATTCCACAGAGGCGGAGATGGTGCCGCTGTACGGGTACTCCCCCTGGAGCAGCCGCAGGAAGGTGGTCTTTCCCCGGCCGTTCCGCCCGGTAAAGCCCAATTTCCAGCCGCTATCGATCTGAAAGCCCACATGGTCAAAGATGAGCTCCGGACTGCCCTCGTATCCAAATGTCAGATTCGAGACGTCGATCATGGACATATCGCATTCCTCCTTTGCGCAGACCCTCATGTGCGGTCTGGCGCACCGCAGACTTCGGCAAATGCCGCGCACATGAGCGTCTCATCCGTCATTTCCGATTCGCCGTGCTTTTGCGCAGCAAAAAACGGCCGCGGGAGAGCAGACCTCTCCCGCGGCCGGGCATACGGCATTCACCCCGCATCCGGGGCTGTGCGATACCTGGGTGAGATCAGCGGTCTGCCTTCCCTGCAATGGCATGGAAAAAGACGCTGCGTCTTCGCCGCAGCAACCCTCTATGCCAAAACACGAAGGTCAGATCCGCATCTTCACACCCCTCCAATCATTCATCAATCTCCGGTTATCCTAGCACACTTCCGCCGGGATTGCAAGCCCCCCCTCATGCTCCCGCCTTCGGAAAGGTAAGCGTAAAGGTGCTGCCGTGGCCCGGTTCGCTGTGGAGCTCCACCTGGGCACCCAGATAGGCCGCCCCGTGCTTGACGATGGAGAGCCCCAGTCCCGTGCCGCCGGAGGAATGGCTCTTGTCCACCCGGTAAAACCGCTCGAATACCCGGCCCTGGGC
>NZ_CAKVVF010000068.1:0-10888 GCF_934833455.1 Oscillibacter sp. KLE 1728 | reverse complement strand
GTGCTGAAGGAGGGCGAGCAGGTGGTGCTGGGGGCCAACGACCAGTACATCGGCCTGTGCCGCAAGCACTGGATGGCCGGGGACCTGGGCCCGGACTTCCGCCCCGAGGACCTGCTGTGATCTGCCGCCTGTGCCCCAGAAACTGCGGCGAGGAGCGGACGGAGACGAGGCGGGGCGGCGTGTGCGGGATGCCCAGCGTGCCCGTGGCGGCCCGGGCCATGCTCCACCTCTGGGAGGAGCCGTGCCTGGTGGGGGAGCGCGGCGCCGGGTGCGTGTTCTTCTCCGGCTGCAATCTCCGGTGCTGCTTCTGCCAGAACAAGCCCATCTCCCAGGGGGAGGTGGGAAAGGTCCTGACGGCGGAGCGGCTGCGGGAGATCTTTCACGAGCTGATCGGACAGGAGGCCGCCTGCCTGGACCTGGTGACCCCCACCCACTTCACCGACGCGGTTCTGGAGGCCCTGGGGGACGAGGAATGGCCCGTGCCGGTGGTGTGGAACTGCGGCGGCTATGAGAAACCGGAGACTCTCCGCCGTCTGGAGGGGAAGGTACAGGTGTATCTGCCGGACTTGAAGTATGGCCTCTCCGAACCTGCTTGCAAATACTCTGGCGCGGCGGACTACTTTGACTGGGCCAAGCGGGCCATTCTGGAGATGTTCCGCCAGACCGGGCCTTACCGGATGGAAAACGGCCTTTTAAAGCAGGGTGTGTTGATCCGACATCTTCTGTTGCCGGGAGAACTGGAGAACACCCGAAGAGTCATCGACTGGGTGGCGGAGAGCTTCCGCCCCGGGGAGGTGCTGTTTTCCCTCATGAGCCAGTATACGCCCCAGCCAGGGGCAGAAGGGAAACTGGCCCGCCACGTGACCAAGGCGGAGTACCGGGCGGCAGTGGAGTACATGGAAAACTGCGGGATCACCGACGGCTACACCCAGGAGCGGACGTCGGCCAGGGAGGAGTACACCCCGGCCTTTGACCTGCGGGGAATTTGAGTGCCTGCCTTCAGACGCGGTATGGACAAATTCCGTGGCCTATGTTATGTTGAAAAAACAAGACTGAGGGGGCGGAGAGATGATCCGCGGCAAGTGGAAGTGGCTGTTGATCCTGCTGGCGGCGCTGGCTGTGCTGGTGGGGCTGATGGCTTTGGAGACCCTGCTGGGCAGCGTCCGCAAGTGCGGCTGAGCCCCGGCGGCCCTATTTGCAGAGGAGGGATTTCATGACCCGAAGCGTGAAGCGAGTGGTACTGGTCCTACTGGCGGCGGCCGTCCTGGCCTTTGCAGCCTGGATGCTGTGGCCCCGGTCCTTGGGGGATGCGGTGGATCTGGAGGGCGAGGATTTATACGGCTTTTTGGTCACCCTCAATGTGCGAGACGGGCAGAGCCAGACAGACTCTGAGAGCTATACTGTCTCTGCGGACAGCGAACAGGCAGAGGCACTCCTGGAGCTGTTGGATCAGTACACCTATCATTTCTGCTGGGATACACTGACAGGCGCAGACGTTATTTCGGAGATCGGCGACATCATCGTGGATCTGGATGCCAGCGGGGACCTTGAGCGGAAGCTTTCCGTCTCCAACGGCACCGGCAAAGCCAGGGTCAACGGCCGGGTGGTCCGTATCGGCTATTTTGGCAGTGGGCAGGCCGCCGCACTGTGCGAACAGCTCTCCGCTATCCTCCGGGGCGAATCGGGGGTTGCAAACTGAATCCCGTGTCTTTATAATGAGAGGGCTGTCCGGTGCGGACAGCCCGATTTTTGTGTGTTTTGGGAGAGACCTGCTATGAAGCTGGAGAACAATCTGGGCACGGACGCCATCCGGCCCCTGGTGCTGCGGATCGCCATACCCAGTATGCTGGCCCAGTTCGTCAGCGTGCTGTACAGCATCGTGGACCGCATCTACATCAGCAACATCCCCTTGGTGGGGGAGACCGCTCTCGCGGGCGTGGGGGTCTGCGGGCCGGTGGTGACGCTGATCGGCGCATTCGCCTCTCTTATCGGCGTGGGCGGCGCGCCGCTCATGAGCATCCGCATGGGGGCGGGTAAAACGGAGGAGGCCCGGCGGATCCTCTCCAACAGCTTCCTGATGCTGTGTGTCTGCTCCGTGGCGCTGATGGCGGTGGTGTTCCCCCTGCGCCAGCCCATGCTGATGGCCTTCGGCGCAAGCGATGCCACCTACGGCTACGCCAATACCTATTTCACCGTCTATCTCTGCGGGACGGTGTTCAACCTGCTGGCTCTGGGGCTGAACCAGTTCATCATCTGCCAGGGCTACGCCCGGAAGGGCATGATCTCCGTCATGCTGGGGGCGGCACTGAACATCGTGCTGGACCCGGTGTTCATCTTTCTCTTTGACATGGGGGTGGCTGGGGCTGCCGTGGCCACGGTCCTCTCTCAGCTGGCCAGCTGCCTCTATGTACTGCGGTTCCTCTTCGGCAAGTCTGTGCCCATCGCCATCACCTTCGGCGGTTACGACGGGCGGCTGATGCTCCGCATCCTGGCGGTGGGCATGACGCCCTTCCTCATCATCGGCGTGGACAACATCATGATTATCTCCATGAACGCCATCCTCCAGTCCTATGGCGGGGCGGAGCTGGGAGACCGTCTGGTGACCTGCGCCACCATCGCCCAGAGCTTCATGCTGGTGGTGACCATGCCCCTGGGAGGCATTTCCGCCGGCACAGGCACCATCCTGGCGTACAACTACGGCGCCCGGCGGCGGGACCGGATCCTGAAGGCCCAGGCATTCATCGCCGGACTGTGCGTGGCCTATGTGACGGCCCTGTTTCTGCTGGCCCGTCTGGGGGGAGCTCTCTTCGTGCGCCTCTTCACCACGGAGCCGGAGCTGGCAGCGGAGGCCCTCTCCGCCATCCACATCTGCACCCTGGCCCTGATCCCCCTGGGGCTGCAGTACGCCATTGTGGACGGATTCACCGGCATGGGAAAGGTACAGCTGGCCCTGCCCCTGTCCGCCTTCCGGAAGGCGGTGTACTTTATCGCCCTGTTTGCCCTGCCGGCGGTCTTCGGCGCTCGGGCCGCATTCTACGCGGAACCCATCTCCGACATCGCGGGGCCGGTGGTGAGCATCGCAGTCTATGCCCTGTGCATCCGGCGGATTCTGGATTTCCCCGCGGACCCGCCCGCTGCGGAGAACAAGTCCACGCTGCCATCCTGATCGACAAAGCGGCACAGCCGAAGGCTGTGCCGCTTTGTTTGTATAAGATCGTCGGTTCAGACAGAGATGGAGAATTGCTATAAGGGAACACGAAAAGAAGGGACGTCCGCTCCGTATGGAACCAACGGCCGCTCTGCAGAGCAGGGGCTGTTGCGCCGGCTTTCCTCATTCGCCGTCCTCCCCCTCCCGGCGATCCCCCAGCTTCCGCAGGGACTCCAGGGCCTCGGCAAAGGCTTTGGCGCTGGCGGAGGGGTTGCCCCGCAGGATGCGCAGGGACTGGCGATAACGCCTGGCGGTGCGGGCGCGGATGGAAGCTTCCCGGTCCCGGAGTCGGTCCAAAAGCTGCTGGACTTCCGCCCGGCGGGCCTCCAGAGACTCCTCTGTCAGGTCCCTGGCAGCTGCCAGCCGGTCCCGGTAGGCCTCCAGAGCCTCCTGGATGTTGGCAAGGGCCGTCAGCTTGGCATCGGTCCGGCGGCGCAGGGACTCCTCCAGCTGGGCCTGGCGGCGTCGGGCGCCCTTGGCATAGGCCTCCTGAATCTGGCGGCGGGTGTCCTCCCAGCGCTCCTGCCGGAGCAGCCGCTCCACCTCCGTGCGCTCCCGGAAGCGGCGCAGGTCCTCCTCCGCAAAGGCGGAGATCACCTCCACCCGCTTGGCAAGGCGGCGCAGGTCCTCGTTCTCCTCCGTGAGGCGGGTGAGGACCTCCCGCAGGTCCATGGCGGCCTGGAAGGACCGGACTGCGTCTACGGTGACGGCGATGGTCAGCAGGAACGCCAGAGGATCCACCAGGAAGGCGGGCAGCCGCAGCACCAGATCCTCCACAGGCGGGTGCAGAAACCGCACCAGCAGGATGGAGAAGGCGCCCCAGGCCAGGGAGCTGGTGAGGCAGATATAGCCGTTGAGGTTGAAGGGCTGCTTGGAGTAATCCCAGTAACGGACTTTGAAGAGGGCCTCCATGGCGGCACCGGTGACATACTCCAGCGCCGTGGCGGCCAGCATGCCCAGCAGGAAAACCAGCCACAGGCTGTCCCGCACGGGGATGGTGGCCAGCAGGATGATGACGGCGCCGGTGCCATAGATGGGCAGCATGGGGCCGTGAAGAAAGCCACGGTTCACCCACTGGCGCCGCTTGGCGGAGACGTAGCAGGATTCCCACACCCAGCCGAGAAAGCAGTAGAGAAAGAAGAACAGCAGCCACTGTCCCAGGGAATAGACGTACATAAGACCTCCGGTTTCAAATGAGGGAGCCGCCCGTCCCGCCGGGGCTCTGGCGGGACGGGCGGCGGGTTCGTCCGGTCAGTGCTGTGCCGCGCCCTCCGCGGTCTCCGGCGCCTCCGCCGCCACGGCCACCCGAACCTCCAGCACCCGGCGGTGGTCCACCATGGTCACAGTGACGTCCAGGCCCTCCGCCTGGAAGTGGTCCCCCACCAGGGGCAGGCGGCCCAGCTGGTCGATCACCCAGCCGGAGACGGTGCTGGCGTCGCAGTCCCCCTTGATGGAGAACAGATCGTACAAGTCGGAGAGGTCGGCGCCGGCGGCCACCAGGAAGCTGCCGTCGCTCTGCTTGCGGAAGGACTCCACCACTTCATCGTGCTCGTCCCAGATCTCGCCCACCAGCTCCTCCAGGATGTCCTCCATGGTCAGCAGGCCCTCGGTGCCGCCGTACTCATCCACCACGATGGCCATGTGGGTCTTTTTTTTCTGCAGCGTCCGCAGCAGCAGGCCCAGGTCCGCATTGGCGGTGGTATAGTGGACCGGCGTGATGCAGCCGGAGATGTTGCCCTGGCCCCGGTAGCGGGCGGCGTTGAAGTCCTTCTCATGGATCACGCCCACGATGTCATCCACGTCCTTGTGGTACACCGGCAGGCGGGAGTAGCCGCTCTCAGCGAACACGGCGGCGATCTCCTCCATGGAGGCAGAGTCCTCCACCGCCACGATGTCCACTCGGGGCGTCAGGATGTCCCCGGCCTCCAGGTCGCCGAACTCGATGGCGGAGCGGATCAGCTGGCTCTCGTGCTGGTCCAGACCTCCCTCGTTCTCCGCCTCGGATACCATGGTGATTAGTTCCTCTTCCGTGATGCCCTGGTCCTCAGAGGGGTGGAAGATCATGTTCAGCAGCCGCTTCCACTGGGAGAACAGGAAGTTCAGTGGCCGCAGGACCAGCAGAAACACCCGCAGGATGGGCGCGGAGAACATGGCGAAGCTCTCCGCGTGCTCCTTGGCCAGGCTCTTGGGGGAAATCTCGCCGAAGATCAGCACCACCAGCGTCAACACCACCGTAGAGACGGTGGGGCCGTAAGCCGCATACAGCTTGGTGAACAGCACTGTGCCCACAGTGGAGGCGGTGATGTTCACGATGTTGTTGCCGATGAGGATGGTGGAGATCAGCCGGTCATAGTCCTCCACCAGGTCCATGGCAAGAGCAGCCCGGTGGTCGCCGGACTCCGCCCGGCTCTTCATCCGGATCTTGTTCAGGCAGGAGAAGGCGGTCTCCGTGGCGGAGAAATAGGCCGACATCATCACCAGCAGGACGATGGCCACGGTCATTGATATAGTGGAACTGTCCATGGGAAAAATCATCACTCCTCAAAAAAATCAGCGGATCCCTGAGGCCCAAAACGCGAAAAGGGCAGTCTCACCCCTTGGGGCAGACTGTCCTTCTGAAAGACACCTCGGTATGTATGGGTGGGCAACGGAGGTTCGTCCACGCGGGTTCACAGATCCTTCCTGGCCGGCAGGCCAACTTACTTATCTGCTAATATACCATAACAACGGAAGGGATGCAACACTGATTTTTCAGGTTCTTGCACCCAGGGCGGAGATGCGGGAGATCAGCGGCAGTCTCCGGTTATAGAGGTCCACGAACCGGCCAACCGCCAGTGCGGAAAAAATGGTGCCGATCCCCAGGCCCTGGAGCCGATGGAAGAAGAGCAGGGAGAGGAGCAGGGCTGTGGACACCAGCGTGGCGTCGAAAGCCGTCTTTACATTGCCGAACTGTCGGCCGGTGACGACTGCGATGGCCTGGACGATCCCCTCGCCGGGGACCATCAGCACCCGGGGCGCCACCTCGACGCTGATGCCGAAGCCCAGCACGGCGCAGCCCACGGCCAGCGCCAGCAGCCGCATGGGCAGCACACCGACCTCCATCCAGGAGAGGAGTCCCATGCTCACATCAATGAACAGGCTGAACACCACATTCACAGCAACCTGTAGGAGCTGAACGGGACGGAAGTCCTTCCGCAGCAGCAGGACCTGCGCCAGAATGAACAGCATATTCATCAAAAAAGTGAACTGTCCCAGCGTGACGGGAAAGCGGAGGCTCAGCACATAGGGCAGGCTGGAGATGGGGGAGGTCCCCAGCGCGGCCTTGGTAATCAGGGCTACGCCGAAGGCGTTCAGCAGGACTCCGGCAGTGAACCAGCCATAGCGGGAGAGAGCGATTTTTATGGAGTGCATCTTGTTGGATCCGTCCTTTTTCGCAGAATACAGGGGGTACCGGTCAACGTGTCAGCCGGCGTCCAGAATGGCCTTTACAGCCTCCCGGGTGGAGCGGGCGGGAAACAGCTCATAGCCCACAAGCCCTGTGTAGCCGGCGGCCTCCAGCGCCTTGTAGACCCGGGGGAAGGCGATCTCCCCGGTACCGGGCTCACGGCGGCCGGGGGCGTCTGCCGCGTGGACATGGCCGAAGGTATCGGCGTACTGCCGGATGGTGTCGCAGAGGCGGCCCTCGCTCAGCTGCATGTGGTAGATGTCATACAGGACCTTCAGGCGGGGAGAGCCGATCAGGCGTACCAGCTCCGCCGCCGTCTGCGTGTCCCGCAGAAAATTACCGGGGTGGTCTGTGGAGATGTTCAGCGGTTCCAGATAGAGGGTGACGCCTGCCTCCTCCGCCAGGCGGGCGCTGGCGGCAAGGCCCGCGTACAGGGAGCAGAGCTTCACCGTGTGGGAGAGGTCCTCCCGGGGCGCCAGCACCACGCCCCCCGGCCCCAGACCGTTGGAGTGGACGGTGACGCCGGAGGCGCCCAGGAACCGGGCCGCCTCCAGAGAGCGGTGCAGAAAGGCCAGATACGCCTCCCGCTGGGCAGGGTCGATCAGAGAGAGGTCCGCGTCCCCGTTGAAGCCGCAGACAGGGATCCCGGCCCGATCTGATGCCGATTTGACGGCAGAGAGGTCCCGGTCCGCCCAGCTCCAGAACTCCACGGCGTCAAAGCCGTCCTCCTTTGCCGCCTGGAACCGGTCCAGGAAGGGCAGCTCCAGGTACAGCGTGTCAATACAGGCGGAACGTCTCAGCTTCATGGGGGGGCCTCCTCGCAAAGAGACATCCTGTCCGCGGACAGGATGTGGAATATGATTACTTTACACCCTGGGGCAGGAGCTGTCAACAGGCACCGTTTCCATCTTCCGGCTTCACCGGACAGCCCTGGCCGCCTGAATAGAGGCCGACCGGGAAGGGCTGTGCCCGGCGGCATTTGCCTGGACGGGCCCCGGGGGAGACCCTTTCCTGAAATCACAGGGGATTGGAGCCGATAACGCTTTGCAGCACCCGGCAGATTCCGAAAAGACGCTCTCCATAAGGAGAGGCCGGCGCGGATGCGCCGGCCTCTGAAAGGCGAAACTCACATCAGGTTGTAGAGGATCTTGGCCATCTGACCCCGGGTGATGTTGGCTCCGGGCTGGAACGTGCCGTCCGCATAGCCGCTGATGACGCCCTGGGCCGCCATGGTCTGGATGTAGTAGGTGGCGTAGGCAGGGATGGAGGCGGTGTCGGAGAAGGTCAGATCGACAATGGCGTAGCCCTTCTCCTGGGTACGGCCGATCATGGCGGCGGCCTGGGCCCGGGTCAGGGACCCGCCGGGATTGAAGTACAGCCGTCCGTCGCTGCCGGTGGAGCCGTTGATGATGCCCTCGGTGTACAGGGCCTTCACCGCCGTCAGGGCGTAATCCCCGATGGAGGCGTTGTCCGCGAAGGGCAGCGTCACGCTCTCATACTGGGTGCCGTCCAGCCCCAGGTAGCGATACAGCATCACCGCGAACTGCTGGCGGGAGATGTTGTCGTTGGGCCGGAAGGTGCCGTCGGCGTAGCCGGTGGTGATATTGGCGTTGTACAGGAAGTCCACATAGGTGGCCGCCCAGTAGTCGTTGATGTCCGTGAACTTGTGGTCCACGCCGTAGGGCTCCACATCCACGGAGGCCCGGCCGATGTTGCCGGAGAGGTCCCGGGCGGTGATGGTGATCCGCATGGCCTCGTGGCTCTCCCCGGGGCCGGGCAGGGCCACGGTCACAAGACCGGTGGCGGGATCATAGCTGCCGTAGGGGGCGCCGTTGTAGGTGACGGTGACGCTGCCCGCCGGCAGGATGCCATCCACCGCGTCGGCGACCGAGGCGGTCACCTGCCAGAGGGAATTGTCGAGGGAGGCGGAGACCACAGGCGCCGCGTTGTCCGGCGTGCCGGAGGCGGTGGCGGTGATGTGGTCGATATAGATGGTGCCGGAGAGCTTGTCGCCGACAGAAACCGTACCGTCTGCGGCGGTGGTGGCGCTGACCTGCAGACCCTGAATCTCGAAGTGTGCGCCGGGGAGGGTGACGGTGACCTGTTTCCAGCCGGTGAAGTCCAGCGGGGTCACCTGGAGGGACTGATAGCCTGCGGCGCCATCGTTGTACAGCAGGGACAGGATGTTGCCGGAGCCGTCGCCGTAGACCCACAGGTGCAGGGCAGTGTAGGTGCTGCAGTCAATGCCCGTGGACTTGGAGGCCCGCCACTCGGCGGTGTAGGCGCCTTGGGATGCGCCGGTTTCGGTAAGAGTGTAATCCACCTTGGCGGAGCCGCTGCCCATCCGCACGGTGTCGGCGCTGTGGTTCAGACTGAAGTCCATGTTGCTGCCGCTGCCCCGGAAGATGGTGGTGCTGCCCTCAAAGGACTCCACCTCCATGACGCCGCCGGCGGAGACCGTGCCGGAGCTGGAGACGGTGACGGGGATGGAGACTCTGGCCCGGCCGGCGGAGACCGTGATGGTGCCGGTGCCAGGCGCGGCGGCAGTAAAGAGGCCGTGCTCATCCACCGTGCCGATGTCGCCGGTGACCTCCCAGGTGAAGGCTTCCGGATCCGCCTTCAGGGAGATGTGGTTGTAGGCGGCGGTGGCGGCCAGCTGGGTGGTGGTGCCGGTGGCGGCATTCAGCGTGGTGAGCGCGGTGCCGCTGCTGTCCCGGATCACCACGTCCGTGGGATCCTCGATGGCGTAGACGGTGGTAGAGCCTTCTCTGCGGCCGCTGGAGGCGGTGACGGTGATCTCACCGCCCCGTTTCGGGGTGGTGAGGATATTGCCGTCCAGCTCCCCGTCGGAGGCCTCCAGGTCGTAGTCATAGTCCTCGTCCATGGGGATGTAGTTGGTGTCTACGGCGGCGGCGGAGATCTCCACCTTGCTGCCCGCCAGAACGTAGGCGTTGTCCGCCTGGACGTAGAAGTGGCCCAGTTCGCCGGTGGGCTCATTGGTGGCCACCAGGAACAGGTGGTTGGCCACCGCCCGCTCACTGCCGTCGGAGGGGCGGTTGATGGTAGCGGCGGTGGTGTCGTCGGGCTGCGTCACGGTGATGGTGGTGGAGCCGCCGCCGTCCAGGCCGATGGCGGCCACGCAGCCCAGCTCGATCATCCGCTGGGCCACCTGGCTCAGGCTGGCGCCGATGGAGTGGCCGGACCGGCGGCCGTCGATGGTATAGAACACCACGGTGCCGTCAGCTGTCACACCTACCGCCGTGCGGGGGTTCACCCCGGAGGGCAGACCGGAGACCACGGCGCCGTCCTGCACCAGGGAGTATAAGGCACCCACGGCGTACTGCACATCGTTCCACGCCTCATTGGCGGCGGAGACGGTGACGGTCACCGTGGCGCCCACAGGGATGTTCCGCAGGGCGTCGGTGTAGTAGGTGTTGGAGAGGGCGTTGGCGGAGAGGACAATCTGGTCCGGCCCGATGGCCGTTGCGGAGGTGGCCTCGATCACCTGGTCCACCACCAGCGTCATGGTGCCGCCGATGGAGAGGGAGCCGTCCACGATGGTGCACAGCACGTCCACGCCGGCCTCGGTATTGCCGGTGGTGTGCCGGTTGTTGAAGTCGTATGTATAGAGGTAGATGCCGCCGGTGGAGACCCGGGCCTTGTTGATGCCGGCCACCGTGCGGATGATGTCCGTGAGGTACCCGCTGCTGTCCGAACCCTGATAGCCCAGGTTGGCGGAGATGGAGAGTCCGGGCTTGCCGATGACAGCAGAGCCATCCTCCCGGAAACCCATGGCGTAGTAGCCGCCGTCGCTGCTGAGGACCTCTCCCTCCGACACCAGGATGCCGATGGGCAGGCCGTTGGAGGTGTTGAAGAAGTCGCCGTTGATGCCCGCCACCACCCGGTAGCCCTGGCTCTCCAGTGCCTGGGCCGCAGAGGTGACCGTGGTGCGGGTGGTCAGGGAGTCCCCGAAGGTGACGATGGGCGTCACATCTGCATTGGGCTCGTATGTGACGACGTTCTCCGTCCGCAGGTCGGAGTACGCAGTACTCCAAAACACATTGGTAGAGAGCTGGGTCTTCTGGTTCAAAAGAGTGCCCTTGGAGGTCAGGTCCTCGCCCATGGCCTCGGACGCGGCGGCGGTGAGGCCCAGGGAGCAAAGAAGCGTGAACGCCAAAAACAGGGACAGGGTTTTGCGCAGGGTGTTTTTCATGTCATACCTCCATAAGCTGCAG
>NZ_CAKVVF010000067.1:0-11198 GCF_934833455.1 Oscillibacter sp. KLE 1728 | reverse complement strand
GGCCAAAACAACGGCGCCGATCACAAGCAGCCTCATCCACTGCTTTTCTTTTTTCTGTACCGTCTGCTCCGGCCCCTTCTCTGCAGCCGGGGCCGCCGGAGCAGGAGCAGGAAGTTCGTCCCCGCTTTCATCCAGCAGATACTCCAGCGGGACGTTATAGAGCCTGCTCAGAGATTGCAGATTTTCTATTGATGGCCTGGACGTCCCTGTTTCCCATTTTGTTACGGCCTGCCGGGACACATCCAGCTCTTCCGATACCTCTGCTTGGGACAGCCCTTCTCTTTTTCGCAAGCGAGCCAATTTTTTATCTAAGGTCATTGTTTACATCTCCAAATCTATCCCAGCAAGAAATGAAAGTAAACCGCGCGCGGCTTACTTTCCAGCAACCAACGGTTGCCAACTGGGTTTTTTATCCTTTTTTTGAGGTTTCCATGCCCCGGAATGTCCGCTCACGCTGCGCCGCTGCACATATCACGTTGGACTTTCAAGGGGGGCCGGGCAACACCAAACAGGGGGATGCCGCCTCCTTTTCAGCCCAGTAGTTGGTCTTGCGCACAGAACCGACATCCCACCCCGCTTGGAAATCGGCCCTATGGTATCATCTCCGGCAGGGGCTGTCAAGCCTGCGGTCCCGGGCAAAAAAGCAGCCGCAGAGCGTTGCTCTGCGGCTGTTTCATTTGGTTTTACAGGCCCCGCCACTCCTCCGGCCGGAGGCGGCTCAGGTCGTGCTCCGCCGCATCGATGGTGCGGAGCATGGCCTCCTTGTCCCGGTTCAGCGTGCCCTTCAGCACCAGGTAGTTGCTGGCGTGATTCATCCGGAACACGCTGCCGGGGCTGTCCAGATGCTCCATCAGCAGCCGGGTTTCCTCCAGCACCTGGGGCTGGGTCAGCAGTTGGAAGCTGCCGTCCCGCACCCAGTCGTAAAGGGGCGTCTCCGGCTCCACCATCAGCGTCAGCATCCCGATATACTCCGGGTTCATGGCGTTGAATGCCTCCGCCGTCTCGATGGCGTGGCGCTCCAGCAGCTCCGGGCCGCCCAGGCCCGTGATGGCGGTGACGGACAGCGCCATGCCGCACCGGCGGACCTTCCGGCCCATCTCCACGATCTCGGCGGACATGTGGCCCTTGCGCATCCGCTTCAAAACGTCGTCGCACCCGGACTCCAGTCCCATGTAGACCATGGTCAGGCCCTTGTCCCGCAGCGTCCGCAGCTCCTCCTCCGTCCGGATACGGATGGAGGCAGGGGACGCGTAGCTGGTGACCCGCTCACACTCTGGGAACAGCTCCCGAATGGTGTCCAGGATGGTGTAAAGCTCATTCGCTTTCCGGACTAATGCGTCGCCATCTGCCAGAAACACCCGGTCCACCCGGCGGTACACGCCCCGGGCGATGCGGAAGTCCTCCAGCACCTCCTCCAGGGGACGAATGGCGAAGTGCTTCTCCTTATACATGCTGCAGAAGGCGCAGGTGTTGTGGCTGCACCCGTAGGTCACCTGGACGATGAGGCTGTACGCCTCAGAGGGCGGACGGTAAACGCTTCCCTTGTATCTCATACGCCCAGCTTCTCCAGGGCCGCCATCTTCAGGCAGACGCACAGCACGGCGATGGCCTGCTCCAGCTCCTCAACAGGGGGCAGGGAAGGCGCGATGCGGATATTGCTGTCCTGGGGATCCTTGCCATAGGGGAAGGTGGCGCCTGCGCCGGTCATGGTGACGCCCGCCTCCTTGCACAGGGCCAGCGTCCGCTTGGCGGTGCCGGGCATGGCGTTCAGAGAGACGAAGTAGCCGCCCTTGGGCCGCCGCCAGGAGGCGATCTCCAGCGGCGCGATCTCCCGGTCCAGCGCGTCCACCACACAGCGGAACTTGGGGCCCATGATGGCGGCGTGCTTCTTCATCAGCTCCAGGGTGTGGGCCTTGTCCTTGAGATAGAGCACATGGCGCTGCTGGTTCACCTTGTCGAAGCTGATGACCTGAACGGTGAGGAGCTTTTCCATGTAAGCCATGTTGGCCTCGGAGCAGGCAAAGCAGGAGATGCCGGCGCCGGGCAGGGTCACCTTGGAGGTGGAGGCGAACTCGAACACCATGTCGGCGTTGCCGTATTTTTCACACTCCGCCAGGATGTCCGGGAACTCCACATAGTCCCCCTCGAACTCATGGATACAGTAGGCATTGTCCCACATCAGCAGGAAGTCCGGGGCGGCGGGCTTCATAGAGGCGATGCGCCGGATGGTCTCGGCGGAGTAGATGATGCCGTCGGGGTTGGAGTACTTGGGCACGTTCCACATGCCCTTGACCGCCGGGTCCTGGATGGCCTTCTCCACCGCGTCCATGTCCGGTCCCTCGTCCGTCATGGGGATGGTGACGAGCTCAAAGCCAAAGGACTCCGTCACCTTGAAATGGCGGTCATAGCCGGGGGCGGGGCACAGGAACATCACCACGGGCTCCCTGCACCAGGGGCGCTCGCTGTGGAGCAGACCATGGGTATAGGCCTTGGAGATGGTATCGTACATCAGCTGCAGGCTGGCGTTGCCGCCCACGAACACCTGCTCCGGCCGGCAGCCCAGGATCTCCGCGAACAGCCGCTTGGCGGCGGGCAGGCCACTGAGTTCGCCGTAGTTACGCACGTCGACGCCGTCGGACACGTAGTCTTCCGGCTTCTGCATCAGGCTGAAAATATCGCTGACCAGATCCAGCTGCGCCTTACCGGGCTTGCCCCGGGCCATGTTCAGATTCAGTCCCCGGGCCTTCAGCTCCTCGTACTCCCGGGTCACCTCGGCGTATTCCGCCTTCCGCTCCTCGGCGGTCATCTTGGGATAAGCAGTCATTACAGCGCTTCCTTTCTGTTGAAAAATCTTTACAAATCCAATTCAGTATATCGTTTTTTCAACAAACTTGCAACCCCATTTCTCCTGGGCGCAAACACGAAAAGGGCCCCGCCGAAATGGGCGGGGACCCTGTTCCGCTTTCCTCAGCAGCCGCCGCAGCCGATGCAGCTCTCTGCGCAGGTGATGGTGGGGTCGCAGGTAGAAATGGTCGTGCCGTAGCGGACCGGGATGGAGACACAGACCTTCTGGGTCATAGTCACGGTGCACATGGTTCCGTCTGCATTGGTGGCGCAGGTGATGGTGGGATTGCCCTGACAGGTGACGGTGGGGCTGCCCATGACTGCGGTGGGGGACAGGATCACGGAGGCAGTCACATCCACACACTGGGTACTGACCTTGTTGCAGCCGTTCAGGGGGCAGGATTCTTCGGACTGATATGGTAAAATGGGCTCATGCTCATAGGCTTCATTGATACGCAAAGGAATTCCCTCGTTTCATGGAAATTATATCCGGCGTTTCCGCCCTGGATACAACCCATCTTATGCGCGGCAACGCCTGACTGCGCCTGTCAGCTCTGCTGAAATTCTGCAAGGGCCCGCCGCAGGAAGTTCTTGGTCTCCGGTCCGCAGAAGGCGGCGTCCACCGCCGCCTCCTGGCAGGCCAGCAGTTCCTCACGGCTCATATAGGCGAATTCTGCGGCCCGGCGCAGCTCCTCCGTCAGGGTCAGCCCGCCCAGGAAGGTAGGATCGTCCCGGCTCAGGGTCACCACCGCCCCTGCATCCAGCAGACGCCGCAGGGGATGATCCTCCCGCCGCCGGTACAGCAGTGTCAGGTTGGAGGTCAGGCAGATGTTCAGCGGCACCCGCTCCCGCACCAGCCGGGCCGTCAAATCCGCGTCCTCTGCCGCCCGGACGCCGTGGTCCAGCCGGTCCGCCTCCAGGAGATCCAGGGCGTCCCGCACGCCATCCGGCCCGCTGCTCTCCCCGGCGTGGGCGGTGCGGCCGAAGCCCGCCGCACCCGCCGCCAGGAACGCCGGACGGAACCGCTCCCCCGTTCGGCCCGCCAGGGCCTCGTTCCCGTCAATGGAGAGGCCCGCCAGCCGGTGGGTCCGGTGGGCTTTCATATCCTCCACCAGGGCCATGGCCTCCGCCCCCGTCTGGGTGCGGGAGAGAGACAGCGTGAATCGGCAGTCTGCGCCGCCCTGTGCCGCAGCCCGGTCAAACCCAGCGGTCACCGCGGCGATGATCTCCGGTACCGAGAACTGGGGCCAGTGGGTGGGGTTCAGGATCATCTCGCTGTACAGGATATGCTCCCGTCCACTCTCCAACGCAGCGTGCTCCGCCGCCTCCGCCAGCTCCTCCGGCGTGCCCACAAAGGAGCAGATGTTGTCCAGAAAGGCGAGGAAGTCGCTCAGGTCCTCAGCAGAGCAGTCGTACAGCCGCTCCGCCGGGCGGGGCAGCTCCCGCCCCTGCCGGGCCGCGAACCGCGCCAGCATCTCCCCCGGCATGGTGGACTCCAGATGGACATGGAGCTCCACCTTGGGCATGCGCGTCAAAAAGGCAGTCAGATGTTCCATTGCGTTTGCTCCTCTGGTTGTTTTTTCTATAATGAATGTAGGGCACCGGAGGGAACCACCGGACCCGCTGTTTTCCATTATACCATACCGGCGCCGATGTGCCAATCCCCGGAAAATACCCTTCCCTTTTGTCAGAGCCGTGCTATAATTCTGTTAGGATCATGTAAATATTTCAGGAGGAGGGCTCTCCATGGGTGAAGAACAGGAACAGAAATTCCACCAGCTCACAGAAGAACCGGTGAGCCGGGTGATCTCCCATCTGGCCGTTCCCTGCATCATCAGTATGCTGGTGACCGCTTTTTACAACATGGCGGACACCTTTTTTGTGGGGATGCTGCGCAGCAACGCTGCCACTGGCGCTGTGGGCGTGGTGTTTTCCATGATGGCGGTGATCCAGGCTGTGGGCTTTTTCTTCGGCCACGGCAGCGGCAACTTCATCTCCCGGGAGCTGGGGCGGCGCAATACGGATTCGGCCTCCAACATGGCGGCCACCGGCTTTTTCTCCGCCCTGTTCACCGGACTCCTCATCTGCGTTTTCGGCGAGATCTTCCTGACGCCCCTGGCCGCGTTCCTGGGCTCCTCCCCCACCATTCTGCCCTATGCCAAGGACTACCTGCGCGTCATTCTCATCGGCGCGCCGTGGATGACCGCCTCCCTGGTACTGAACAACCAGCTGCGCTTCCAGGGCAACGCCATCTACGGCACCATCGGCATCGCCAGCGGCGCCGTGCTGAACATCGGGCTGGATCCCCTGCTGATCTTCGTCTTTGACCTGGGAGTGGCGGGCGCCGCCTGGGCCACCATCATCAGCCAGTTCGCCGGGTTCTGTCTGCTGCTGGCGGGCTGCACCCGGGGCGCCACCCTTCACATCCACATCTCCCGCGTCCAGCTGAAATGGTCCTACTTCAAGCTCATCATCCAGGGCGGGCTGCCTTCCCTGGCCCGGCAGAGCTTGGCCAGCGTGGCCACCATCTGCCTCAACCACGCCGCCATGCCTTACGGAGACGCGGCCATCGCCGCCATGGGCGTGGTCCAGCGGATCACCACCTTCGGCGCCTCCGCCATGATCGGATTCGGCCAGGGCTTCCAGCCGGTGTGCGGCTTTAACTACGGTGCCCGGCTGTATCACCGGGTGAAGGAGGGCTTCTGGTTCTGCGTGAAGGTGGCCGCCGTCTTTCTGCTGGTGATCGGGGCACTGGGGTTCGCCTTTGCACCGCAGCTCATCGCCCTGTTCCGGGATGACCCGGGGGTCATCGCCATCGGCACGGTAGCCCTGCGGTTCCAGTGCGTGACTTTCTTCTTCCAGGCGTGGATCACCATGAGCAACATGATGCTCCAGACCATTGGGCGGACCGTTCCCGCCACCTTTGTCGCCATGGCCCGGCAGGGCATTTTCTTCATTCCCCTGGTGTGGCTTCTCTCCCTGTCCCCGTTGGGACTTCTGGGCGTCCAGATGGCCCAGTCCGTCTCCGATCTTCTCACTCTGGCGGCGGCTGTCCCCATTCAACTGTATGTACTGCGCCAGATGTCACAGATGCAGCCCGCCAAGGTTTGAACCCGAAACAGGAAAAAGCACCCTGCGGCCGACGGCCGCGGGGTGCTTTCAGGTTGTCTTACGGTCCTCTCATGCGGGCAGCAGCGCCTCCACCGCGGCGGCCAGCGCCTCACCCTCCCGAATGGCATAACTCCAATCCGGATCCTGATAAACGGCGAAGAGCCCGTCCTCCATGGAGAGTACCACGTGCAGGGCCTCCTCTCCGCCGACGACGTTCACCTCCACCATATCCCGGAAGGAATGCGCCGGGAGTCCGCCCCGGGAAATCAGACCGCGGGAGGCGCCCTCCAGCAGATCCAGCACCTCGTCCCCGTCCACCTGGGACGAGATCTCCTGTCCCCGGTAATAGAGCGAGGTGAGCCGGTACTCCACCTCCTCGTCCAACACGGGAGCCGACAGGGACAGCACCACCGCTCCGGCCGCCACTGCCAGCACCGCAACGATCAGCACCACAATGCTCTTTCGCATCCCATCACCTCCTGTTTTTTCCATTATATCCGGCTCCGCTCCCCGCTGTCAAGCAAGAAAGCGCCGCCAAAGGCAGCGCTTTTCTGTTCGGCTCCGCGGCGCGGACAAGCTGTTATTCCGCAGGTTCTGCCCGGCGCAGAGCCTCATCCGCCGCCGCCAGCTCCGGAAAGACGGGCGACCAGAGGCGGAAGCACCGCCCTTCGATCATGCGCCGGTAGGCAAAGGAATCCCGCACCCGCTCCGGCAGGAGGACGCCAGCCCGGCACTCGTCACCATCCTCGTGGGTGTCAGACCCTGCCAGGCGCAGATACTCCGGGTGGCGCTTCGCCAGCTCCAGGGCCCGGTCGTTATGGTTTTCATGGCGGGGATGGGCGTTGAGGATCTCCGTGCCGTGGACAGCATCTTCAAATACCGTGGTATTGCCGTCGCGGTAAGGGTGGGCGTGGACGATCAGTACTTGGTCGTGGAATTTCCGGTAGAACTCCCGGGCGCTCATGCAGCACAGATATGGGTTCGCCCGCAGCCACGTCTCGTCAATGCCATAGACCAGATAGTCGTTGTCGTTCTCCGGGAAGCGCAGCTCCGCCCCCAGGATCACATCCAGCCCCAGTTCGTCTCCCCGGGCCTTGGAGGCCCGGTAGCCGGCAAGATAGTGGTCGATCACATGGTCCCAGTTGTGGTCCGTGTCAATCCGGGACAAGTACTCCGGGTGGAGGTGATCCGTCACCACCAGGCCGGAAAATCCGTGCCCGGCATAGCGATCCACCACCTCCGCCGCCGGCAGATGGCCGCATTTGCTGGTCTCCGCCGTGTGGGTGTGGGGGTCGTAGAGATACTCTTTCATAGCTGATCGCCTCTTCTTATCCGTCAAGCAGTGCGCCGCGCCGCAGAACGGCAGACGTCTCTCATGTCAACGCCCTGCAGGAGCTGCGCTTCACCAGACTGGGCATCAGGATCTGATGGACGTAGCCCTGGGTGCCCCGCTCGATCTTATCCAACAGAATCTCCACCGCCTGAAGGGCCATCTCCCGCTTGGACTGCTCCACCGTAGTCAGGTCGATCCGCGGCATGGCGGCAGATGCGATGTTGTCAAATCCCATCAGACTCAGCTGCTCCGGCACCCTGATCCCAAGCTCGTCCGCCGCCCGCAGAATCCCCAGGGCGTTGGAGTCCGTGGAGGCCAGGATGGCCGTATAGTCCAGGGGCTTGGTAAACAGCTCCCGGGCCAGCTCATAGCCGCCGGCCACTGAGGAGCGGGGAAAGCTGCTGTCCACAATCCGCGGTGTCAGCCCCATGTCCCGGCAGGCCCGCAGGTAGCCCTCTGCCCGCAGCTGGTGGGTGACGGTGTGCCTGCGGCCGAAGTACAGGATCTCCCGGTGCCCCAGGCTCCGCAGGTATTCCATGGCCAGGTAGGTGGCCCCGGTATTGTCCGTGGTCACACAGCTGAGGGGTTCGTCCCGCAGATCCTCGCTGAGGAAGACCGTGGGCACCTGCTCCGTGTAGACCCGGAGCTCCTCACAGCTCCGGTGCTCCTGGGGGACGATCAGCATCCCGTCCACCTGGCGGCCCACCAGCAGCTTTACCACCGCCTTCTCCTGCCGCAGATCCGGCCCGGAGTTGCACAGCATGAGATTGTAGCCCCGCGCCCGGGCGCTCATCTCCGCGTGGTACGCCAGCTCTGCCATGAACTGATTGTCAATAGAAGGCACTACCAGACCGATCAGCTCCGTCCTCCGCATGACCATGGAGCGGGCCACATAGTTTTTGGTGTAGCCCATCTCGTCGCACAGGCGCAGGATCCGCTCCCGGGTCTCCCGCCCGATCTGTGGGCTGCCTGACAGAGAGCGAGAGACTGTGGAATAAGAGACGCCCGCCGCTCGGGCCACGTCCTTCAGCGTGACGTTCTTCATCTGACTCTGCCTTTCCCGCCGCCGGTGCGGCGCATTCTGCGCAAACGCTTTCCCCACCCGCCAAAGCCGGCCGGAGGCGTATGCCGTCCCATATAGAATAGCGAATTTGCCGGGGCTTGTCAATTACAGAACGATGCAGGGCCTTCCGCCGCAAGCCTTGCCGCCCGTAGGTGTTTCTGGAAAATTGAGGAAAACCTTGAAGTGCTGCTTCCCATGGTTTTCCTTTCTCTAGGTAGTCACTCCCCCCTGCGCCTGTGTACCTTCCTATCTGCGGAAGTTATTCTTGTGAAAATTCAAACTCATATTGACTCCGTATAGGAGGATGGGGTAAAATATAGAAAATGTCAGGGTTGATTTTTGGTCAAAACCACCATATTTTTGTGCAGACATTGGGAAATCCGCCGATACACGCTTCTTCAGGTTCGCCCCACGGCACCACCGGCGGGACGAATTTTCAAAAACCTTTGATAACCCCCTTTTCATGTTTTGGAATTTGTGGTATTCTGAAAGCGAAGTAATCGTTTTGCTTTTTCTGTTGGCGCACACACATTGCATTCTCACTTCTCAGCGACCTGTCCCCCTGTCGAACCTATGCGGCGCAGGTTTCCGCGCGGCGTGCAATTTAAGTGAAGGAAAGGAAGAAACACCCCATGAACGAAAAAAAGTGCAAAGTTCTGGCGGCTGAGATCCGGCTGGAAACGCTGAAGGTCATCCACTCCCGGGGCTTCGGCCACGTGGGCGGCTCCATGGACCTGGCGGACCTGATGGCCGTCCTGTACGGAGAGGTTATGAAGTTTGACCCGAAGAACCCCCGGTGGGAGGATCGGGATTGGCTGGTCCTGTCCAAGGGCCACGCGGGCCCCGTGGCTTACGCCACTTTTGGCCTGATGGGCTACTATCCCATGGAGGAAGCTTATACCCTCAACCATCCTCACACCAAGTTCCCCAGCCACACCGACCGGAAGCTGACCCCCGGCGTGGATCTGACCACCGGCTCTCTGGGCCAGGGCGCCTCCACCGCCACCGGCGCCGCTCTGGGCAACAAGATCGATGGCCGTGACAGCCACGTGTTCTGCGTCATCGGCGACGGCGAGGCCGACGAGGGCCAAGTCTGGGAGGCATTCCACTTCGCATACGCCCACAAGCTGGACAACATCATCTACTTCATCGACAACAACGGCTATCAGCTGGACGGCCCCACCGCCGACATCCTGGACCACGGCAACATTGCCAAGAAGGCGGAATCCTTCGGCCTGTATACCCAGGAGATCGACGGCCATGATGTGAAGGCCATCTACGACGCCATCCAGAACGCTTACACCAAGAAGGGCGTGCCCAGCTGCATCGTGCTGGACACCTGCAAGGGCAAGGGCGCCACTTTCGCTGAGCCCAAGCACGACCACTCCTCCCAGCCCAATGAGGAGCAGTGGGCCGAGGCGCTGGCCGCCGCGGAAAAGGCTCTGGAAGACGCCAAGAACGCTTGAGGAGGGTGAGAGCAATGAACGTGAAACTGATCGGTAAGCATGAAAAGGACTCCCGGGCCTGCCGGGACGGTCTCGCCCTGACCCTGGACGAGATGATGGCGCAGGACAAGTCCATCTGCTATGTGGACTGCGACCTGATGGGCTGCATCAACACCAAGCGGCTGCGGGAGCACTATCCCGACCGGGCCTTTGAGGCCGGCATCGCCGAGGGCAACGCCGCCGGTGTGTCTGCGGGTCTCGCCGCCACCGGCAAGAAGGTTTTCTTCCACTCCTTCGGTACCTTCTCCTCCCGCCGGTGCTATGACCAGATCTATATGTCAGCTGCCTATGCCGGGCTGACGGTCCATGTTCTGGGTTCCGACGCCGGCGTCACCGCCGCGTTCAACGGCGGCACCCACATGCCGCTGGAGGATGCAGCCATGTACCTCTCCATCCCCGAAACCACAGTGCTGGACCCCGCCGACTATGACCAGCTTGCCAGTATCACCCGCCAACTGGTGAACATCGACAAGGGCGTCACCTACACCCGGTTCGTCCGCAAGGGCATCATCCAGGTGTACGGCGAGGGAAGCGAGTTCGAGATCGGCAAGGGTGTGGTGCTGCATGAGTCCGACAAGGATCAGGCCACCATCATCACCTCCGGCATCATGGTGGACGAGTCCCTGAAGGCCTATGAGGCTCTGCAGGCAGAGGGCATCTCTGTCCGGGTCATCGACATGTTCACCTGGAAGCCCCTGGACGAGGAGCTGGTGGTCAAGGCCGCCAAGGAGACCGGTGCCATCGTCACCGCCGAGAACCACAACGTCACCTGCGGCCTGGGTTCTGTTGTGGCCAACTGCCTGTCCAGGAACGCCCCCACCGTACAGGAATTTGTGGGCGTGCAGGACCAGTTCGGTCAGGTGGGTCCCCAGGACTTCCTGATGGACGAGTACGGCCTCCGCGCCGCCAACATCGTGGCCGCCGTCAAGAAGGCCATCGCCCGCAAATAAGTTCAGATACCCGGCGGGGTCCCTCAGGGGCCCTGCCTGTATCGCCATATATCATTTTGAAAAGGAGACAAGAATCATGGATGCTTTTTCCGCTTCCCTGATGGCTGACAAGCGGGAGATTATTTTCGCTCCCACAGTGTACAAGTTCCAGACCTTCGCCCAGATGGCGGAGGAGTTCAAGCTGAACGAGCGGGACGTGGTGCTGACCAACGAGTTCATCTACACCCCCTTCATGAAGGATCTGGGCCTCAAGTGCCATTATGTGTTCCAGGAGAAGTTCGGCGCTGGCGAACCCAGCGAGGAAATGATCCAGGTCATGTACGACGCCATCCCCTACGACAGCTATGACCGCGTCATCGCCGTGGGCGGCGGCGCCATCATGGACCTGTGCA
>NZ_CAKVVF010000066.1:7504-11211 GCF_934833455.1 Oscillibacter sp. KLE 1728 | reverse complement strand
TACAGCCAGGCGCGGGGACCGCACAGGCAGCCGGTCCCCCCGCACTCTGAGATTGATCGTCTGACAAGCGTCAGTCTGCCGTCTCCTCCCGGCCGACCTTCACGCCCATCTTGTCCTCGTAATACTTGACCAGCGCCGCCTGGTCCTCGTCGATGTGGCCGTTGTCGTTCATCCAGTCCATCACATGGAGGACCACATCTGTCAGCGGCGTGTCGATGTCCAGCTTGTGGGCATAGTGCTTGGCGTTCAGGATGTCCTTCCGGTGGACGGCGATCCGCGCGCCGGGGGTGTAGTCCCGCTTGATGATCTTGGGCACCTTGTTGTCGTACATGGGACCGCCGGCAAAGCCGCCCCGGGTGGCCTCGAACGTGGTCTGCAGGTCGATGCCCGCCTTGGCCGCGAAGGCATAGCCCTCCGCAATGGCCACCAGGATGGCGCCGCCGATCATATTGTTCACCAGCTTGGTGACGCTGCCGCTGGCGGGACCGCCGGTGTAAACGGGACTGCCCATGCACGCCAGGACCGGCTTTACCTTGACAAAGGCCTCCTTGTCGCCGCCGGTCATAATGGCCAGCGTCCCGGCGATGGCCATGGGGTTGCCGCCGCTGACCGGGGAGTCCAGCAGGAACATCCCCGCGTCCTTGGCCTGCTGGTACAGCTCCAGAATGATGTCCGGTGCGGTGGAGCTCAGGTCCACAATCACATTGCCGGGCTTGCCGTACTGGATGGCCTGCTCCACGCTGTTGCGGATGATGGGATGGGTGGGCAGGATCTGGAGGATCACGTCGCAGGCCTTGTAGATTTCTGCCGGGTCACTGACGGGGATGCCGCCTGCCTCCCGGAAGGCGTCCATCTGCTGCTGGACCACATCGTAGCCCAGCACGGGCAGCCCGCACTTCTGCACCACGTTTTTCGCCATAGGCAGTCCCATGACGCCCATTCCCAAAAATCCGATTTTTTGCATATCCAAGACTTCCTTTCTTCGCAATCAGCCCGCCATGATGCTGGGAAGCAAGGTGGTGAGGGGCGAGACATAGGTGATGAGGAACAACACGATAATGGAGATCAGCAGCATGGGCATCATGGCCTTCAGGGAGTGAGACAGCCGGGTTTCGCCGGTCTGGTTGCACAGCAGCAGACACAGGCCCACCGGCGGCGTCACCAGGCCGATGCAGAGGTTGAAGCTCATGACGATGCCGAACTGCAGCAGATCGATGCCGAAGGCATTCAACAGCGGCAGCAGGATCGGGGTCATCATCACCACAGCCGCATTGGCCTCCATCAGCATACCGATGATCAGGAACAGAATGTTCAGCAGCAGCAGAATGACGACGGGGCTGTTTGTGATGGAGCTGAAGAAGGAGACCAGCTGCTGGGGCAGGCCGGAGGTGGTGATTACATAGCTGGAGGCGGAGGACAGGCCCACCATCACCATGATGGTGGCGGTGGAAACTGCGCCCTCCACAAACACCTGGGGCAGCTCCTTGAAGCTCATGTCCTTGTATACGAAGAGGCTGATGATTAGGCTGTACACCACTGCCACGGCAGAGGCCTCGGTGGGGGTGAAGATGCCGCCGAAGATGCCGCCCAGGATGATGATGGGCATCAGCAGCGCCCAGATGCCCTTGCGCACGGAGGCGCCGATCTTCCTCAGGTTGGGCTTCTCATGGGCCGGCAGATTGTGCTTGTGGCCGTAATACAGGCCGTAGGCAATCAGAGCCACCGCCAGAATGATGCCCGGCAATACGGAGCCCAGGAACAGCTCCGCCACGGACACATTGGTGATGCTGGCGTACACGATCAGCACAATGGAGGGCGGAATGATGGGACCCAGGATGGAGGAGATGGACGCTACGCCCACGGCGAAGGGGGCGGGATAGCCCTCCCGCTTCATGGCGGGGATGGTGATGCCGCCGATGGCGGAGGCGGTGGCCACGCCGGAGCCGGAGATAGCGCCGAACAGGGCGGAGGCCAGAATGGTCACCAGGGACAGGCTGCCCTTGATGTGTCCTATAATGGCATTACAAATGTCAATCAGTTTTCCTGTAATACTGCGGGACATGATATTGCCCGCCAGAATGAAGAAGGGGATGGCCAGCAGGGCGCTGCCGTTCATGCCCGCGAACATTCTCTGAGGCAGCACAATCAGGGGCAGGTCCGCCAGGTTCAGGGCCGCCAGGGCGCCGATGCCCAGGGCGATGTAGATGGGGAATCCCAGGAGGGCGAGACCCAGCAGCAGAATGATGATTAACAGGCCGGCGTTCATACCTGGGCCTCCTTTCCGGCCCCGCGCAGGGCAGAGATGTTCTTGAAGAGGACCTCAATGGAAGTCAGGAGCATCAGCACGATGCCGACGGGCATACAGGAATAGGGGATGGACATGGGGATCCCAAGCCCCGCAGACATGGTGCGGGCGCCGGTCTGCACCAGGGTGATGGAGTAGGACAGCAGGAATACCATGAACACCATGCCGGCCAGAGTGGCGATGATGGTGAGGATGGTCCGCACCTTCGGCTTCATCAGATTGATGAGAATGTCAATCTGCAGATGGCTGTTGCGGCGGATGGCAATGGCTGCACCGATCATCACGTCGTAGATGAACAGATACCGGGCCAGCTCCTCGCTCCAGGAGTTGGCGTGGGCAAAGATGTACCGCATGATGACCTGGTAGGCGATGATGATGACCATAATCCCTACGGTGACAGCCAGGATCGCTTTCTCGACCTTCTCCAGGACATCTAGGAATTTGGAATATCCTTTCAGCATGTTTGACACCTCGCTATGTCCTTCGTGGCGGTTGTCAGGCATTGGGGGCCAGTGCACGGATCTGGTTGCACCAGTCGGCCAGATCGGGGAAGTTGGCCTCCGCATAGCCGCTGAAATGCTCGGTAAAGGCGGCGTTGTCCACATCCACAAAGGTGACGCCTTCCGCGGTCAGCTCTTCCTTGGCGGCATCCTCCCGCTCCAGCACCTCCTGACCGATCTGCTCGCCGGCATAGACGGCAGCCTCCTCCAGCGCGGACTGGATGTCCTCCGGCAGGGATTCAAAGTACGCCTTATCCATGATGATGGTGTTGGCGCTGTATACATGGTTGGTCAGAATCCAGTAGGGGCAGACCTCCTGGAAGGAATAGCTCTGGGAGTCCAGGATGGAGTTCTCCTGCCCATCCACGGTGCCCTGCTGCAAAGCCGTGTAGGTCTCGCCCATAGCCAGGGGAGTCGGGGCGGAGCCCATCCACTCCCAAACCTTGATGTAGCCCTCCAGATTGGGGCTGCGGAGCTTGAAGCCGGCGAAGTCCTCCACGGTCTTCATCTCCTTGGTGGCGGTCACGATCCGGGCACCACGGTAACCGGCGCCCATCAGCTTGAAGCCGGAGTCATTGCCCACGGTGTCTAGAATCTCCTGGCCCAGCTCGCCGCCCCAGACCGCCTGGAAGTGGTCGTAACCGTTGTAGATGTACGGCATGATGTCGATATTTGCCAGATTTGTGAAGGGAGCCAGCGTGCCCACGGACTCGCAGGTGATGTCCGCTACGCCGGCAGCCATGCCCTCCAGCACCTCAGTGGTGGAACCCAGGCTGTTGCCGCCGTAGAATTCAATGGAGACGCGGCCGGATGTGAGCTCCTCTACCTTCTCCTTGAAGAACGTGGCCATATCATAGCCCAGCTCGCCGGGGGCACTGCCGTTCAGCGCCATGCGCCAGGTG
>NZ_CAKVVF010000066.1:0-7404 GCF_934833455.1 Oscillibacter sp. KLE 1728 | reverse complement strand
GGTGCCGTCTCCGCCGGAATCACCGCCTCCACCGCCGCAGCCTGTCAGCAGGGTAAACATCATCACAAGTGCCAATACCATTGCCAACGTCTTTTTCACATCAAACACTCCTTTTTCTTTTATCCTGTCGATTCTCTGCGAAGGGTCGCTTGCTGCCGGGACATGACAGTCGTGCCGCCGGCCTGACAACAAAATATGTTGCCTTATAAATGGTTTTACCATTTATATTTCTCGCTTTATTTTATAGCACTTTACCCAATGCTCGTCAAGCGTTATTAAAATAACGAGCTATTTTGCACAATTTTTAACAATGTCGCGTGTGGATATGTCTCGCCACTCCTGCAGGCATCCTACGGACTCTCCCTTGATTCCGGCTTTCGAGTATGATATACTTTTCACAAAAAGCAGGAAGGGTAAGGAGAACCATGATGGAGCAGCCTTCTTCCAAGGCCCTCTTCACGCCTGCCAAGACCCAGCGGGCGTCCGAGGCTATTTACAATCAGATCTACCCCAAGATCATTTCCGGGGAACTGCGTCCGGGGGACCGGCTCCCGCCGGAGCGGGAGCTGGCGGAGATGTTCCAGCGCAGCCGCCCTGTGGTGCGGGAAGCGCTGCGGATGCTCCAGCAGGAGGGACTGATCGAAACCGCCGTGGGCAGCTCCGGCGGCGCGGTGATCCGGGGCGTCTCCCTGAAATCCGTGGAAGAGCCCCTGAAAAACCTGGTGGCCATGGGGGCCATCAATCTGGATGAGCTGCTGGAGTATCGGCATATCAACGACCGCAGCTGCGCCCGTCTGGCTGCCATCCACCACACGGAGGAGGATGCCGAGGCGCTCCGGCAGACCCTGGAGGGCGCGAAGGCCAACCTGGACAGCCTCTTCAGCTTCCAGGAGTATGATGTGGCGTTCCACAGCGCTTTGGCCAAGGCCAGCCACAACACGCTGGCCTCTCTGATTAATGACGTGATTGTCCGCCTCAACACGGATGTGTTTGTGGAGACGATTCGGGATTACACACCGGAGCAGCTGCGGGAGATCAATTTGCGGATCTACAACACCCATTACGCCATCATGGAGGCCGTCCTCGCCCATGACCCCGACGGGGCGGACCGCGCCGTGGCGGCCATGGTCCGGCTGTTTCAGGATACGGTCCATTGAACAGGCACGGAGCTTCACAAGTACGGCAGCGCGCCGCGAAAAGAAACGCTCGCCGCTGCGCATGAGGGGGCGCATCCGGATCCTGCTGCCTGGGAAGGGCAGGGAAATACCGTTCACAAATTTCTGCGATGCAGCTGCGTCGCAAAAAAGCTGGCTGCCCGTCGGGCAGCCAGCTTTTTTGCCATGATGTTTTGGAAAGGAGTTCCCGCGGTTAGGTGCCGCCCCGCAGGGTGTTCTCCTGGATGAAGCGGATCAGCTCCCACCCCAGCTTGGGCAGATAGCGCCCCTTTTTGAGAAAGAACCCCACGTCGAACACCACCGGCTCCTCGAAGGGGCGGATCGCCAGCCCTTCGCAGCCCAGGGCCTGCTGGCCCTGGGCCACGCTGATGATGCCCACGTACCGGCAGGAGCGGACCAGATTCGCCATGCACAGCACCTGGTCATAATTGAAGAGAATGTCCGGGATCACCTGATGGCGCTCAAACTCCCGGCTCATCAACTCCTTCACCTTGGATTGGGCGTCCATCATAATGAGCTTCTCCTCCCCCAGCCGCGCCAGGGGGATCCGGTCCAGCCGCGCCAGGGGATGGTCCGGATGCAGCACCGCGTGGATCTCCATAGTGCCCATAGGAATGATCTCCAGCTCCTCCGCCTCCGGCGCTGTGGGGAAGGCGTTATAAGCCAGGTCCAGCATTTCACCCGTCACCATCTCCACGTGCTTGTTCATGGAGCCCTCGTTCAGGTAGATCTGCGCCTTGGGGTGCTCCCGCAGAAAGGTGGAGAAGATCATGGGCACGATGGGATTCGTCAGCACGTGGGAGATTCCCAGCCGCAGGCGCTGTTCCGCCGTGCCGGCCAGATCCCGCATGGCATTTTCCGCCGCTTCACAGGTGCTGAGGATGCGCCGCGCCCAGATCATAAACTGCTCGCCCTCGTATGTAAAGGTAACGCCCTTGGAGCTGCGGACCACCAGCCGCACCCCCAGCTCCTCCTCCAGCGCCTGGACGGCGGAGGAGATGGCCGGCTGGGACACGTAGAGCGCCTCGCTGGCCTGGGTGAAATTCTTATACTGGTAGACCGCGTCCAGATATTGCAGCCGCTTCAGATTCAGCATCCGGCAGACCTCCCATCCCTCCGGCGGCGCACCGCCGCGCTTTTCTTTAAGAATAAAGGAGTTTTATTGAAAAATCAAGATTTTCTTTATGCCAAAAGTGCGAATTGACATTTTTTTGACTAGCTGTTTATAAGTTTTTGTTATTCCTGCATAAAAACATGGTATTTCACTATTGAATTGCCAGTTGCTAAAATTCAAATTGGAAGACATATTGGGGGGCGCGGGAAAGGAGGGTACACGGCAACGGGCGCCGCTTTCATCAAATCTGACAGAGAAGGACGGGAGGATATAGACAACATGATCGTAGTGAGCGTGATTGGAATCATTCTGGCATTCGCGGTGCTGATCTTTGCGGCTTACAAAAAAATCAGCATGTTCCTGGCGGCAGTGCTGGCTGCGGCCATCGTGGCCCTGTTCGGCGGGCTGGACGTGGCGGCCTCCCTGGTGGGGGCGGACGGCCCCTTCCTCATCGGCATGAAGGACTTCGTGGGCAGCTGGCTGGTGATCTTCGCCCTGGGCGCCCTGCTGGGCGCGCTGTATGACAAGAGCGGCGCCACCTGGCGCATCAGCAGCACCCTCATCAACAAGGCCGGAACCCAGTGGACGCTGCTGATCTACGTGCTGGTAGGCGCCTTGTTGGTGTACGGCGGCATCCAGGTGACCGTGATGATCTTCGTGCTGCTGCCCTTTGCCAAGATCCTGTTCCCCAAGGCGGGCATCCCATGGTACTTGTTCCCCGGCATCACCGGCCTGGCCATCGCCACCTTTGCCATGGGCCAGATGCCCGGCAGCCTGCAGATGCAGAACATCATTCCCACTCAGATTCTGGGCACGGCGCTGACCGCCGCCCCGGTGGAGGGCGTGCTGGCCACGCTGTTCATGATCGTCGTAGGTGTCGGCTACCTCTACTGGCAGGTGAAGAAGGGTCATGACGACCCGGAGGCGGCCATCGAGCTCTACCAGGTCCAGGGCGGCATTTTGGACGAGAAAGAGCTGGAGCAGCGGGCTCCGGGCTTCTGGATCTCCCTGCTGCCCATGGTGGTGACCTTCGTCCTCATCAACGGCTTCGGTGTGGAGCTGCTGTACGGCCTCACGGCTGGATGCGTGCTGTCTCTGCTGTTCTTCTGCAAATCCCTGGGCGGCGTCAAGGGCTTTGGAGAAATTGTCTCCGAGGGCTTCAACAACGGGATCTTCCCCTGCATCATCATCGCTGCCGTGGTGGGCGTGGGCAAGGTGGTCTCCGCCACCGATGTATTTGCCCTGGTGCAGGAGAACATCATCAACCTGCCGCTGCCGGGCCTGGTGAAGGTGGCGGCCATCACCACCATCATCGCCGGAATCACCGGCTCCGCCTCCGGCGGCCTGACTATCGCGCTGGAGCTCTTCGGTGAGACCTTCATCTCCTGGGGTTACACGCCGGAGATCATCCACCGGGTGGCCTCCATCGCCTGCGGCGGACTGGACACCCTGCCTTGGAACGGCACCGTAGTGATGCTGTTCGCCCTGTCCGGCGTGTCCTATAAGAAGGGCTACAAGCACGTGGCGATGGAGACGGTCATTCTGCCGCTGCTGTCCCTGATCCCTGTATTTATCTACTATTCCATCGTACACTGAGAAAGGTCGTGTTGAATCGTGGCTACCTATGAAAAGAGCTTTTTGTTGTCCCTGTACCGGGACATGGTCCGGATCCGGGCCTTTGAGGAACACGCCGCCGAGTGCTTCACCAAGGGCATGCTGGCGGGCAACATCCACCTGAGCATCGGCCAAGAGGCAGCGGAGGCCGGTGCCTTCGCGGCCATCGAGCCCAGGGACTACTTCACCTCCACCCACCGGGGCCATGGCCATGCCATCGCCCGCGGGGCGGACCCCAAGCGGGCCATGGCGGAGCTGTTCGGCAAGGCTGCCGGCTACTGCAAGGGCAAGGGCGGCTCCATGCACATTGCGGACATGGAGAAGATGAACCACCTGGGCGCCAACGGCATCGTGGGCGCTGGGCAGCCCATCTCCGCCGGCAGCGCCCTGGCCTCCAAGATCATGGGGGACGACTCCGTCACCGTGGGCTGCTTCGGCGACGGCTCCACCAACGAGGGCTCCTTCCACGAGTCCCTGAACATGGCCGCCGCCTGGAAGCTGCCGCTAGTCTGGTTCATTGAAAACAACTGCTACGGCGTGTCCACGGAGATCCACCGGGTCACCAACACCCCGGATCTGGCCTCCCGGGCCGCGGCCTACGGCGTGCCCTACGCCGTGGTGGACGGCACGGACGCCATCGCGGTGTATGAGGCTATGAAGGTCGCCCTGGACCACGCCCGCAGCGGCAAGGGACCCTATGTGGTGGAGGCCAAGGTATACCGCTATCAGGGCCACTACTGCGGTGACCCGGCGGTTTACCGCCCCAAGGAGTACATGGAGCACGCCCTGGCAAACGACGGCATCGAGAAGCTGGGGCGGCGGCTGCTGGAGAGCGGCGCCGCCCAGGAGGAGCTGGACGCCATCCGGCAGGACGCAGAGGCCGAGATGGACGAGGCTGTGAAGTTCGCGGATGCGTCCCCATATCCGGACCCCGCGACGGTGCTGGATGATATGTATGTGACTGACAACGAAAGGTGCGTGGCGAGATGAGCAAGAAGATCACCGTCAGCAAGGCCATCGGTGAAGCCTTGCACGAGGAAATGCTCCGGGACGAAAAGGTTTTCATCATGGGCGAGGACATGGCCGTCATGGGCAATGTGTTCGCCATCACCAAGGGCTTTCTGGAGGAGTTCGGCCCCAACCGCGTCATTGACACTCCCATCTCCGAGGAGGGGTTTGTGGGCATGGCCGTGGGCGCCGCGATGCGGGGGCTGCGGCCCGTGGTGGAGCTGATGTACGATGACTTCGCCACGGAGTGCGCGGATCCCCTGTTCAACCAGGCTGCCAAGATCCGCTACATGACCGGCGGACAGTGCAGCGTCCCCATGGTCCTGCGGGCGCCCATGGGCGCCGGCCGCCGGAACGCAGGCCAGCATTCCCAGTGCTTGGAGAATTTCTTCTGCCACTTCCCGGGACTGAAGGTGGTGGCCCCCTGCACCGCTGCCGACGCCAAGGGCCTGCTGAAGTCCGCTATCCGGGACGACGACCCGGTAGTGTTCCTGGAACACAAGCTGCTGTACGCCCACAAGGAGGAGATCGCCGATGGGGAGTACACCATCCCCCTGGGTGCGGCGGACGGGAAGCGGGCGGGCAGGGACCTGACCATCATCACCTGGAGCCGTGAGGTCCACTTCGCCCTGGAGGCCGCCCAGACCCTGGAGGCGGAGGGCATCGACGTGGAGGTCCTGGATCTGCGGACTCTGGTGCCCCTGGACTGGGATGCCATCGTGAAGTCCGTCTCCAAGACCCACAACGTCATCATCGTCTCCGAGGAGGTCAAGCGGGGCAGCTACGCCGGTGAGCTCTCTGCCCAGATCGCAGAGGAGCTGTTTGATGAGCTGGACGCCCCGGTGGAACGGGTCTGCGGCCTGAACATCTGCTCCCCCTTCAGCCCGGTGCTGGAGGACAAGAACTTCCCCCATCCGGAGGATATCGTGCGGGCTGTCAAGCGCGTGCTGAACAAGTGAGGAGGCGTGTGAGATGGCTTATGAAGTACTGATGCCCCAGCTGGGCCTGACCATGGAGGAGGGAACCGTCTCCCAGTGGATCAAGCACGAGGGAGACGCTGTAAAGGCCGGGGACGTGGTGGTGGAGATCACCACTGATAAGCTCACCAATGAGATCACCAGCGAGCAGGACGGCGTCCTGCTGAAGATCGTGGCCCAGGAGGGCGAGGATGTGCCGGTGAAGGGACTGCTGGCCTACATCGGCCAGCCCGGCGAACAGGTGGGGGAGACTACTGCCCCCGCTGTATCCGCGGCTTCTGCTGCCCCGTCTGCGGAGCCTGCGGCTGCGCTGGCTTCTGCCCCTGCGGCATCCCCGGCGGCCGGGGGCAAGCGGATCCGAATCTCTCCCCTGGCCCGGAAGATCGCCGGACAGATGGGCGTGGACTACACCGTCCTCACCGGCACCGGCCCCAGCGGCCGGATCGTCAAGCGGGACATCCTGGCTGCGGCGGAGGCCGCGCCCAAGGCAGCTGCTCCCGCCCCTGCTGATCGGAAGATCGCCGCGCCTGCGGCTGTCTCCGGCACCGCCTTCCCGGTGAAGAACCTGGAGCTGATGGAGGGTGACACGGTGGAGAAGCTCACCGGCATGAGGAAGGTGGTGGCCCAGCGGATGTACACCTCTGCTGTGGAGATCCCCACCGTCACCCAGACGGTGAAGGTGGACGTCACCGCCCTGCTGGCCTTCCGCAAAAAGCTGAAGGAGGAGGGCCATGCCTTCTCTGTCAATGACTTTGTGCTGAAGGCCGTGGCCAAGGCCCTGCGCCGTCATCCGGAGATCCTGGTGAGCCTGGACGGGGAGCAGATCATCCGCCGGGCCCATGTGAATCTGGGCATGGCGGTGGCTCTGGACGCGGGGCTCATCGTCCCTGTGATCCGGGACGCGGACCTGCTGAGCCTGGAAGCCCTGTCCGCCAAGGCCAAGGATTTGGCGGAGCGGGCCCGTGCCAACCAGCTGGGCGCCGACGAGTACAAGGGCTCCACCTTCACTGTGTCCAATCTGGGCATGTTCGGCGTGGAGAGCTTCACCCCCATCATCAACCAGCCGGACGCGGCCATTCTGGGCGTCAACTGCACGGAGGATGAGCTGGTGATGGAGGACGACGGCACCATCGCCAAGCATCAGGTGCTGCGGATCTCCCTGACCTTCGACCACCGACTGCTGGACGGCGCGGTAGCGGCCAAATTCGAGATGACAGTCCGGGATCTGCTGGAGCATCCCATGGACATCCTGCTGTGAGGAGCGTAAACAATGGCAACGGAAATCAAAATGCCCCAGCTGGGGCTGACCATGGAGGAGGGCACCGTGGAGCGGTGGCTGAAGGCGGAGGGCGATCCCGTCAAGGCCGGTGAGCCCCTGCTGGAGATTACCACCGACAAGCTGACCAACGAGGTGGCGGCGGAAACCGACGGCGTCCTGCTGAAGATCGTGGCCCAGGAGGGCGCCGACGTGCCGGTAAAGGGCCTGCTGGGCTACATCGGCCGGCCCGGCGAGCAG
>NZ_CAKVVF010000065.1:0-11225 GCF_934833455.1 Oscillibacter sp. KLE 1728 | reverse complement strand
GTCATGGGGCCCACGCCGCCGGGCACCGGAGTGATGTAGGATGCCTTGGGTTCTACCGCGGCGAAGTCTACATCGCCGCAGAGCCTGCCCTCGCTGTTCCGGTTCATGGCCACGTCGATGACCACGGCCCCTTCCTTCACCATACCCGGCGTGACAAGACCCACCCGGCCCACAGCGGACACCAGGATGTCCGCCTCCCGGGTGATGGCCGCCAGTCCCGGCGTCTTGGAGTGGCAGACCGTCACGGTGCCGTCCTGCTGGAGCAGCAGCATGGCCATGGGCTTGCCCACGATATTGCTGCGGCCCAGCACCACGCACCGCCTGCCCCGGACGGGGATGCCGTATTCCCGCAGCATCTCCATGACGCCGGCAGGGGTGCATGGCAGAAACACCGGATCACCGATCATCAGGCGGCCCACGTTATAGGGGTGGAAGCAATCCACGTCCTTGTCCCGGGCGATGGCGTTCAGCACCGCCTCCTCGTCCAGATGCCCGGGCAAAGGAAGCTGGCACAGGATGCCGTCCACCTGCGGGTCGCGGTTGAGCTCCTGGATCAGGTCCAGCAGCGTCTCCTGTGTGGTGTCCTCCGGCAGGGCGTGCTCAAAGCTTAAAAAACCGCACTCGGCGCAGTCCTTTTCCTTCCCGGTCACATAGACCCGGGAGGCGGGGTCATTCCCCACCAGGATCACCGCAAGGCCCGGCCGCCGGTACAGGGACTTCGCTGCCTCTGCCGTCTGCGCCTTGACCTTGGCCGCCAGCGCCTTGCCGTCAATGCGTGTTGCCATCAGTCTCTCCCCCTTCCCCGTTTTGGGTCTCCGGCGGCTGGGGGAGCTCCGGCTCCTCCTGTCCGGCAGGGACACTCTCTCCCGCTTCCGCCGTGGAAATATCCGCCTCTGCCGTCCCCTCGGCGGCTTCCGCCGCCACCTGATTCACCAGCAACTCATCCCGCGAGTGCTTTTTGATCTTGATGTTGTAGAACAGCATCACCGCGGCGGTGACTGCCAGAAGCAGACTCAGCGCCTGAGACACCCGGATGGGCTGCCCCAGGAACGTCCAGTTAAAGAGATACAGGCTGTCCGTCCGCAGCCCCTCGATCCAGAACCGGCCCAGGCCGTACCACAGGAAGTAGAACCAGGTGTTCTCCCCATCGAACCGGCGGGCTTTGGAGACCACGAGCAGGATCAGCAGAAGCCCGATCAGATTCCACAGGCTCTCATAGAAAAACGTGGGATGGACCTCGATATACTCCGTGGCGCTGGTCCATAGGCGCATCCGCCAAGGCAACGTAGTCTCGGCGCCGAAGGCCTCCCGATTGATGAAGTTGGCCCAGCGGCCGATGCACTGGCCCAGCAGCAGGCCCATCACCGCCAGGTCCGTCATGGCGCCCATCTTGATCTTCTTGTGCCGGGTGTAGAAAAATGCCACGATGGCCCCGGCAATCACCGCGCCGTAGATGGCTAGGCCGCCGTCCCAGACCGCCACCATCTCGCCCCAGTTTAAGCTGCCATCGGCGTTGCGGTAGAGGTCCAGATAGAAGATCACATAGTAAAGGCGGGCGCCGATGATGCAGCTAGGCACCGCCCACAGCACCATATCCAGCACATTGTCCTCTGTCAGGCCGTAGCGCTTGGCCTGCTTCATGCACAGCACCAGGCCCGCCAGCAGGCCGATGGCCAAAATGATGCCGTACCAGTAGATCCCATGGCCGATATGGACGGCGATAGGGTCGGGATTGAAGGACCAGTCCCCGAACAGGCCGGGAAAGCTGATGGGCATATCCTGTAATGCTCTCAAATGGGGTTCCCCCTCTTTCTCTGTCTTGGATTCAGTTCTCCCTGGGCACGATCTCGCTGAGCACAGCCCGCTCCGCGGTCAGATTGCGGCGCAGGAAGGCGGCCACGTCCTCTTTGGTGATGGAGTCGAACACCTGGGGGAAGCGGAAGGGATCATAGCCGTGGAAATACCCCTCCGTCAGGGTCACGGCGATGTTCTCAAAGGAATTCAGCCCCCGGAGGTTGGAGCCGAAGGACGCCCGGCGCACCCGCTGGTAATAGTCCTCGTCGATACCCTCCGCTGCCAGGCGCTCCGCCTCCCTCTGGATCTCAGCGGCAGCCCGGCGGGCGTCCTTGCTGTCGCCGCCGGCATAGAGGTATGCCACGCCCGGCATCATCTCAAAGGCGCCGCCGAAGCTGGTGTTGATGACCCCCTCCTCATAGAGCCGCTGGTACAGGTGGCTGGAATCCCCCAGCAGGATGTCGCAGGCCATGTCTCCCAGAACGGCGGTACGGAGGTAGTCCTCCCCGTCCGCCGCCGGGGCGCACTTGTAGGCCGTCAGGAACTGAGGGGCAGAGACCTCCATGGCCATGCGGGTCTCCTTTGCCGCCACCTGGGCGGGTTCCTGGCCGTAGTCCCGGGGGACCACCGGCCCACCCTCCCGGGGTAGGATCCGCCGGGCCAGGTCCGCCACATGGACCGGATCCACGTTGCCCACCACTGTCAAAATCATGTTGGAGGGGGTGTAGAATGCCTTGTGGCAGTCGTACAGCGTCTCCGCTGTGATGTGGGAGATACTCTCCACCGTCCCGGCGATAGAGGTCCGGGCAGTGCTCTTCTGGTACAGGGCCTGCATCATCCGGGTGTAGAGCTGCCAGTCGGGGTTGTCCTCGATCATGCGGATCTCCTGGCCGATGATGCCCTGCTCCTTGGCCACGCTCTCCTCCGTGAAATAGGGGATAGAGACGAAGGACAGCAGGATCTCCAGATTCTCCTCAAAGTGCTCCGTGGAGTCGAAGTAGTAGCCGGTCATGGCGTTGGAGGTGAAGGCATTGGGCTCCGCGCCGTTTTTCGCCAGCTCCTGGAGGGCGTTACCCTCCTTGGTGTCGAACATCTTGTGCTCCAGGTAGTGGGCAATGCCCGCCGGTGTGTCCAGCCACTTACCGTCCAGACAGAAGCGGGTGTCCATCCCGCCGTACCGGGTGGCAAAGAAGGCGTACTTCTTGGCGTGCTCCGGCTTGGGGACCACGCAGACCTGCAATCCGTTGGGCAGCACCTCCCGGTAGACGGACTCGCCGATCCGCTCGTAAAACGTCTGCTTCATTCCGCAGTCTCCTTTCCCTTCAGGAAGTACACCGTATCCAGAGAGACGGTCTGCATGGCGTCAAAGATGCGTTCCGCCGTCACGTGCCGCACCTGCTCCGCCAGCAGCTCCGGCGTGTCCTCCTGTCCGGTGGCCGCCTGGCCCAGGTAGAAGTTCTCCAGCTTCCCCTGGGAATCTCCCATGGAGGCGTAGGCATTCAGCAGCGTACTGCGGGCGCCCTCCAGCTCCCAGTCCTCCAGGCGGCCAGCCTGCACGGCGGCCAGCTGGGCCATGATCTCGTCATAGGCCTTCTGGTAGTTCTGGAACTCAATGCCGGAGGAGACGGTGATGAGCCGCTTCTGCCGGTGGTAGGCGGACGAGGCGTAGTAGCACAGGGACAGCTTCTCCCGCACGTTCAAAAACAGCTTGGAGTTGCTGCTGCCGCCAAACAGGGTATTGCCCATCAGCGCGGCGGCGTAGTCGTCGCTGCCGCAGGCAAAGCCCATACCCAGCTTGCCCTGAGTCACGTCCATGGCCTCCTCCACCCGCTTCACCTCGGTCCGAGCCGGATGGGGCGTGGACGGAGCGATGTCCCGGATCCCATCCCTGGGCAGCGTGGCGAAAGCTGCGGCCAACGCCTCCCGTACCCGCTCCAGGGATGCGCTGCCGCAGTAGAACAGCTCCAGCCTGGCGGTGGCAAGCAGCTCTCCGTACAGGGCGTGGAGCTTTGGCATCTGCAGCTTCTCCGCACCCGCCTCGTCGCCCAGGCGGCTGATGCCGTAGGGCTCCCCGTCGCACATCTCCCGCAGCAATCGGGCGTAGGCATACTCCCGCTTGTCATTCACCTGGCTGCGGATGGCGTCAATCAGGTTGGTCTTCTCCCCCTCAAAATAAGCGGTCACAAAGCGGCCCCGCTCGGTCACGGGATCGCACAGCAGCTCTCCCAACAGCTCCGCCACCGGCTCCAGCAGCTGTTCCCCTCCGGGGATGTAGCTGTCGTCGATAAAGCTGGCCACGAAGCCTACGCACTGATTCTCGCCCTGCTTGCGGACGGTGTAGTCCACAGAGGCACCGTACAGCCGGTCCAGCCGGGCGGACAACGCCCCCAGGTCGGGATAGCGCACCGTGCCCCGGCGCAGGATGGCCGGCAGCAGCGCATAAGCGGAGGCAGTCTCCTGCTGCAGCGGGGTGACGAACTGGGCGGAGAGCAGGCTGGTCTTGAACTTTCTGGCCGGCAGATAGGTGAGATACACCCCGTCGGCCAGTTGGATTCTGGTTCTTTCCAAGGTCTCAACTCCTCTTCTGTGGAATACAACATGGGATTATTATAGTATATCTCTTCCCATAATTCAAATTCTTTCTTGCCGACTTATGCGGTATCTGGTAAAATCAGTCTCAACAAGAGGAAAAGGTGGGATCTTCATGACCACGCCCGGCTTTGGCGGCATGGGGCTTTTGGACTCCTTTATGTTCGGCGGCGGATTCGAAATTCTGTTCTTTCTGATCTTCGCCCTGGTGCTCTGTCTCTTCATTGTGATGATCGTCCGGGGTGTCAGCCAGTGGCACCGGAACAACAACTCCCCCCGGTTGACGGTGGAGGCCACTGTGGTGGCCAAGCGGATCGATGTCTCCCACCATCACCACGGAGGCGAGACCCATCACATGACCACCTCCACCCAGTACTATGTCACCTTTCAGGTGGAGAGCGGTGACCGGATGGAGTTCTCCGCCAGTGGCCGGGAGTATGGTCTCCTGGTGGAAGGGGACACGGGCCGCCTGACCTTTCAGGGCACCCGCTATCTGGGCTTCACACAGCCGTGATGCAGAAAATCAGACAGCTGCTCCGATAGGGAGCAGCTGTCTTTCTCATTGCGGCGGCAGGTCCGGCCCCGCCAGAACCCGCAGGAAATTGCCCCGGGCGATCATTTCCAGCTCCTGCCGGTTCATCCCCAGCTTTTCCAGCCAGTAGAAGAGGTTCCGGATGTGGGCGGCGCTTTCCAGGCCCTCTGCCCCCTCGTTTCCAGGGCCCATAAACTCGCAGAAGTCGAAGCCGCAGCCCACATGCTCCACCCCCATGACCTCCGCCATGTGGACGGCGTGGAGGGCCAGGGTCCTGGCGGTCTGCTGCCGGGGCTCGGCGTGGACAAAGCCGTGGAAGGCGTTCAGCCCCACCACGCCGCCGGTGTCCCGGATGCGGCGCAGCTGGTCGTCGGACAGGTTCCGGCGCACATCGCACAGGGCACGGCAGTTGGAGTGGGATGCGATCACCGGCCCGGCGGCCAGGTCCATCACGTCCCAGAAGCCGCCGTCGTTCAGATGGGACACGTCCACCACCATCCCCAGTTCTCCCATCCGGCGCACCGCCCGGCGTCCCGCCTCCGTCAGACCCGCCTGAGGATCGCCTCCGGCTCCGGCGGCCAGGGCATTGGTCTCGTTCCAGGTGAGCATCCCCAGCCGGGCACCCTGGCCGTAGTACCAGTCCACGCCGGCGGGGTTCCCGCCGATGGCCGCCATGCCCTCCACCGCCAGGAAGGCGTAGATTTGGCCCGCTGCCCGGGCAGCCTCTGCCTCCGCTGCGGTGTGGACCGGGCGGATTTGCGGACATTCCGCCAGGTCTGCCCGGGCACAGGCAAATATCTGATGGGTGCGGCCCAAATTGGATGCAGGATCCTTCCAGGCGGTGTCCTTCCAGAACGTCTCCCGGGGCCCGCTGGCCCAGACGGCCAGCACCAGCCCCTCCACGCCGCCCCGCCGCAGCCGGTCCAGATGGTGGTGCTCCAGCACCCGCCGCTCCCCCAGCAGGCGCCGCCGGGTCACATCGTACAGCAGATCCGAATGCGCGTCGAATACCATAAACTCCCTCCGTTCTGTTCAGTCCCTCTCAGTCTATGCCGCAAACGCGGATTTGGCAAGCCGTTCCGGTCTGCCGGAGGGGAATTTTTTCCGGATTTCTTTCGTTTTTCCCCTTGACTTTTCCGGCAAAATCCTGTAAACTATTTCTCGTTGTAAAGGAATACAGCTTTACAGAAATGAGGGAGTTCATGAAAAATCAGACATACCGCATGACCATGCTCTTCGATTTTTACGGCGAACTCCTCACCGAGCGGCAGAAGGAATTCTTTGACCTCTATTACAATGAGGACCTGTCTCTGGCTGAGATCGCGGAAAACGCCGGCATCTCCCGCCAGGGCGTCCGGGACGTGATCGTCCGGGCGGAGGGCGTCATGCAGGAGGTGGAGGACAAGACCGGCCTGATCCGGCGCTTCGAGCAGATGCGGGGCCATTTGCAGGCCATCGAGGATGCAGCCGCCGAGCTGAAGACCATCAACTACCGCCAGTATGAGGACCCCCGTCTGACTGAGCTGGCGGAATTGATTCACGCGGAAGCCACCGCTTTGAAGGAATGATCGCATGGCATTTGAAGGGCTCACCGAAAAACTGAACGCAACATTCAAGAAGCTGCGGGGCAAGGGCCGCCTGACAGAGAACGACGTCCGGGAGGCCATGCGGGAAGTCCGTCTGGCCCTGCTGGAGGCCGACGTAGGCTATAAGGTGGTCAAGGACTTCGTGGCTACCGTGACAGAGCGGGCTGTGGGGTCCGACGTGTTGGACAGCCTCACGCCCGCCCAGCAGGTCATCAAGATCGTCAACGAAGAGCTGACAAAGCTCATGGGCGGCGGCACCGCCCGGCTCTCCATGGCCAACAGCGGTCCCACCGTTGTGATGATGGTGGGCCTGCAGGGCGCCGGCAAGACCACCACCACCGCCAAGCTGGCGGGGCTGATGCGCCGCCAGCTTGGCAAGCGGCCCCTGCTGGCCGCCTGCGACGTGTACCGTCCCGCCGCCATCGAGCAATTGAAGGTGGTGGGTGGCCAGCTGGACCTGCCGGTATTCGAGCAGGGTCAGGGTGACCCGGTGCAGATTGCAGAGAATGCAATCCGCCATGCCCGGGACCACGGCAGTGATATGGTCTTCCTGGACACCGCCGGCCGGCTCCATGTGGATGAGTCCCTGATGGATGAGCTGAAGCGGATGAAGGCTGCCGTCCATCCCAATGAGATCCTGCTGGTGGTGGATGCCATGACCGGCCAGGATGCGGTGAACGCCGCCACTGCCTTTGACGAGGCGCTGGGCATCGACGGCGTGGTGCTGACCAAGCTGGACGGCGACGCCCGCGGCGGCGCTGCCCTCTCTATTCGGGCCTCCACCGGCAAGCCCATCAAGTTCGTGGGCACCGGCGAGAAGCTGGATATGATCGAGCCCTTCCATCCGGACCGGATGGCATCCCGCATTTTGGGTATGGGCGATATGCTGTCCTTCATCGAAAAGGCCCAGCAGACCTACGACGAAAATCAGGCCGCCAAGCTGGAGGAAAAGCTCCGGAAAAACCGCCTGACGCTGCAGGATTACTACGAACAACTCCAGCAGCTGCGGAATATGGGTGACCTGAGCCAGATCGCCAGCATGATGCCCGGTGCTCTGGGCCGCCAGATGGCCGGTGCCACCATCGATGACAAGGCCCTGGCCCACACGGAGGCCATCATCCTCTCCATGACCCCGCTGGAGCGGGAGAATCCCCAGATCCTGAACGCCAGCCGGAAAAAGCGCATCGCTGCTGGCTGCGGCCTGGAGGTGGTGGATGTGAACCGGCTGCTGAAGCAGTTCGATATGATGCAGCAGCTGACCAAGCAGATGACCCGGGGACGGCTTTCCAAAATGGGAGGCGGCGGCCTGGGCAGCCGGATGCACGGCTTTGGTCGCAAGAAGCGGCTGAAATAAAGTGGATATAAGTGCTATGCATTTATAGATAAAAAATTTCGAGTTTACTGTTGGAGGTAACAAATTATGGTGAAAATCAGACTGCGCCGCCTTGGCGCCAAGAAGGCTCCTTTCTACCGCGTTGTGGTAGCGGACTCCCGTTTCCCCCGGGACGGCCGCTTCATCGAGGAGATCGGCACTTACAACCCCTGCGTCTCCCCTGCTGAGATTAAGATCGACACGGAGCGCGCCCAGGCCTGGATCAAGTCCGGCGCCCAGCCCACCGACACCGTCAGAGCTCTGCTGAAAAAAGTAGAAGTCCTCTGATCCGGAGGATCGGGCATGAAAGAGTTGCTGCTCTACATCGCCAGAAACCTTGTGGATGATCCGGAGGCCGTCTCTGTCACTGAGGTGGAGGGTCCCCAGGAGCTGACGCTGGAGCTGCGCGTCGCCCCCGACGACATGGGAAAGGTCATCGGCCGGCAGGGCCGCATCGCCAAGGAGATCCGGACTGTCATCCGGTCCTATGCCCAGCGCACCGGCCAGAAGGTTTCCGTAGATATTGTAGATTGAACCGATCATCCGGCGGGCCGCTTCCGCCAGATCCGAAGGGAGGAGGCCAGGCCTCCTCCTTTTTCGATCATTTCGCTGCCGCTGTCCGGGCTGCGGCTCCGCCGCTTCGGCCAGCCCGTTCCACTGCTTACTTGTACTACACCGCAAGCGTCAGGTGACGCTGCCTGTGGGATTGGAGGCTTTTGGTGTCCACAGAAAAAAAGAGAAAATTCATCATTGATGTGACCTATCTAGCGCTGATTCTGGTGCTGGGTTATCTGCTGTTGCAGTATGCGCTGCCGCTGCTGCTGCCGTTCGTCTTGGCGTTTCTGATCGCCTATGTTCTGCGCCGCCCCATCCGCTTCCTCTCCCGGGTGCTCCACGCGCCCAAGGGGTTGGTGGCGGTACTGCTGGTGGTCCTCACATACGGCACCATCGGCCTGCTGCTGGCGCTGGCGGGAATCCGGATCACGGCCACTATCACATCTGTGGTGCAGCAGATTCCCTCGCTCTATTCCGCCTATATTCTCCCGGAGCTCACTGACTTTTTCGCCTGGCTGGAGGAGCTGCTGGCCAAGCTGGACCCCTCCCTCATGTCCGCGTTGCAGGAGCTGCAGTCCCAGCTGCTCAATATGCTGTGGCAGTTGGTCTCCAGTCTCTCCGTCGTATTGGTGGGCGGTGTGTCCATGGCCACCTCTTTCGCCACCTCCCTGCCCGGCTTCCTGATCCGGCTGCTGCTGATGGTGATTTCCACATTCTTCATCGCCGTCGACTACCAGAAGATCGTGCGGTTTTGCCTGGGCTGCCTCCAGGGGAGCACCCGGAATCTGGTACTCCAGGTCAAGGCGTATGTGGTGGGAACGCTGTTCGTCTGCATCCGCTCCTACGCCCTCATCATGTCCATCACCTTTGTGGAACTATCCGTTGGTCTGACCCTCATCGGCGTGAACCGTGCGATTCTGGTGGCGCTGCTGATCGCTATTTTCGACATTCTCCCCGTTCTGGGCACCGGAGGTATCATGATCCCCTGGGTCATTCTCTCCGCGCTGGGCGGAGATCTTCCCCACGCCTTCGCACTGCTGGTTCTGTACGTCATCATCACCGTCATCCGCAACATCATCGAGCCCCGGATCGTGGGGGCACAGATCGGCCTGCATCCTGTGCTGACACTGATGAGCATGTTTGTGGGCAACCACCTGTTTGGCATCGTGGGCCTGTTCGGCCTGCCCATCCTGCTGTCCCTGCTGCGGTATCTCAACGACAACGGGACCATCTCTCTGTTCCCCGCCTCCGCCCTGGGAAGGGCGGACACAGAAACAAGCCGATAAACGTTGTCAGGCAGGAGGGTACGGGGCCCGCCTGCCTCCTGTCCGGGTCGGAGACGGCCCGGCGTGCCATCACTTCCCAAAGGAGCGCTCCTATGAGATTGGAAACCATCAAAATCGGCCGCATCGTCAACGCCCACGGCATCCGGGGCGAGGTGCGGGTACAGCCGGACGGCCAGGACCCTGCCTTCCTGACCCAGTTCCAGACGTTCTATTTGGACGGGGCCCCCGTCACCCCCACTGCCAACCACGTCCACAAGTCCCTGGTGCTGATGAAGTTCCCCGGCGTGGATGATATGAACGCGGCCCTGGCCCTGAAGGGTAAGAACCTGTATATCCGCCGGGCAGACGCCAAGCTGCCGGAGGGCGCCTGCTTTGATGCGGAGCTGCTGGGCATGACCGTCTGTGACGCCGCCACCGGCGAGACGCTGGGCGAGATCACCCGGGTGGACTCCTATCCCGCTCACAAGGTCTACACGGTCAGGGGAGCGCGGGAGTATCTGATCCCCGCCGTGCCGGATGTGTTTATCAAATCGGTGGACCTGGACGCCAACCGGATGGAGGTCCAGGTTTGGGAAGGGATGGCCACGGATGAGAATTGACATCATGACGCTGTTCCCAGACTCAGTGGACGCCATGCTGAACGTGAGCATCCTGGGCCGGGCCCAGCAGCGGGGCTATATCTCCATCCAGAGCCACCAGATCCGCCAATACACCACCAACAGGCAGATGCAGGTGGACGACTATCCCTACGGCGGCGGCCGGGGCGCTATCATGCAGGCAGATCCCCTGTACCGCTGCTGGAGCCACATCGTGGAGACCTACGGCCCCGGACGGACGATCTTCCTCTCCCCCTGCGGCCGCACCTTCACCCAGGAAGTTGCCAAGGAGCTGAAAGCGCGATATGACCACTTGATCCTGGTCTGCGGCCACTATGAGGGTGTGGACCAGCGGTTCCTGGACGAGTGTGTGGACGAGGAGATCAGCATGGGGGACTTCGTCCTCACCGGGGGAGAGATCCCCGCCATGGCGGTGGCGGACGCGGTGTGCCGCATGGTGCCCGGCGTTCTGCCGGATGCGGAGTGCTTTGAGGAGGAATCCCACTGGAACGGGCTGCTGGAATATCCCCAATACTCCCGCCCGGCTGAATGGCACGGTCGAGCAGTGCCGGAGATCCTGCTCTCCGGTGACCACGGTAAGGTGGCTGCCTGGCGGAAAAAGCAGAGCTACAAGCGCACTATGGAACGGCGGCCGGACCTGTTCGCCAAATTCGATAAATCCCAACTCACCTCCAAGGCAGACAAAAAGATCCTGGCGGAGGCTGAGGCGGAGTTTGTCGCAGAGCATCCGGATTGTGCCGCCGAGCGCGCGGAGTCCTGAACTGCCGGTATCCCCCATAGGCGTTCAAACAGAACAGAGCCGCACGGGCTTTGCCCGTGCGGCTCTTGGCTTTTATTCGCTTACTTCGCAGCCTTGGCGGCCTTGATGGCCTCGATCAGCATGGGGGTGACCTT
>NZ_CAKVVF010000064.1:2317-11273 GCF_934833455.1 Oscillibacter sp. KLE 1728 | reverse complement strand
GTCATCTCCTCTGCGAATTTCCGGGCAGCTCCGCGGTTGCCCGTGTAATAGATATTGACAGTGATTGCCATCGCAGAATCCTCCCTGTATGGTTTTTTCAATTTTATCATAGAGCAAGGGTGCTGTCCAGACGGCCGTCAGGCCCGGCAGCACAATCCGTTTCAAGAAAGGGCTGATCTTGTGAAGCTGAAAAATCCCCTGCTGGCAGTCCGGGACATGGAGCGGTCCAAGACCTTTTACCGGGAGGTCCTGGGGCTTCATGTGGTGATGGATTTCGGTGCCAACGTGACCCTCACCGGCGGCCTGTGCCTCCAAACACTGGATACCTGGACGGACTTCCTTGGAAAAGAGGTGGAGGAGATCCGCTTTGGTGCAAATGACAGCGAGGTCTACTTTGAGGAGGACGACTTCGACGGCTTCCTGGCGCACCTGGCTGGGTGCGCGGATGTGGTGTACGTCCGCCCGCCCCTGGAGCATCGCTGGGGGCAGCGGGTGGTGCGGCTCTATGACCCGGACCGCCACATCATTGAGGTGGGTGAGAATATGAAGTCCGTCTGCCGTCGGTTCCGGGACCAGGGCATGACGCCGGAGCAGATCGCCGCGCGGATGGAGGTGCCCTTGAAGTTCGTCACCGGCTGTCTGCGCTGAGATGTCTGAGAGGCTGAGAAAGGGGAAGTCCCCGCCGATGAAAGGAGAGACGGGATGTTTACCGACGGAAGGAGCAGGCGTGTGGTGTTTCTGGCCCACTGCCTGCTGAATCAGAACGCCATTTCCGACGGCACGGCGGAGGTGCCTGCCGCCCACCGGGAGATTCTACGGACAGTCCTGGATGCCCGGGTAGGCGTGGTGCAGCTGCCGTGCCCGGAGCTGTGCTGCCTGGGGCTGGATCGTGGAGACCCCAAAGGCGGGGAGCGGCCGGTGGTGGCGGAGAACACCCGCATCCGCCGGGCCATGGGCCAGCCGGAGGCATCTGCCCGGCTGCGGGAGCTGACGGATCAGGTGGTTTGGCAGATTCGGGAGTACCAGAAGCACGGATTTGCCGTGCTGGGCATCGTAGGTATGGACCGCTCCCCCTGCTGCGGGGTGAACACCACCTCGGACCAGGACCGGGAACTGCCCGGCCGGGGCGTGTTTATCGCATCTCTCCGGGCGGCACTGGAGTCGGCAGGGCTGACCGTACCCGTGATCGGCATCAAGCCGTCGGCGCCGGAGGCGCTGGACCGGGTACGGTCCCTTCTGGGGGAATGAGGTGTGCGATGGAGATTCGACGCATACAGGGTGGCGAGCTTCCGGCGGCCATGGACCTGTGCCGGCGGGTGTTCCTTGAATTTGAGGCGCCGGAGTATCCGCCGGAGGGCGTGGAGGCATTTCGTGCTTATCTTTCAGATATTGAACAGGTAAATCACTTGACACTATTTGGCGCTTGGGAGGGGCAGGAGCTCCTGGGAGTCCTGGCGGCGGAGGGGAGCCACATCGCCCTGTTTTTCGTAGACCCGGCGTTTCACCGCCAGGGCATCGGCCGCCTCCTGTTCCAGGCATATCTGGCGGAGGGCGGCCGCGGGCGGATCACGGTTCACAGCTCCCCCTATGCAGTGGAGGTCTACCGCCATCTGGGCTTTTCTCCCACGGCAGAGGAACAGCTGTCCCCGGACGGCATCCGATACACGCCCATGGTGTGGGAGCAAACATGAAAGAGCCCTAAATACAGCAAAGCCCCCGGAGGGAAATCCCCTCCGGGGGCTTTCGCGCTTCAGCGGATGAAGTTGGTCCGGGCCTCGCTCTCCGCCTGGGGCGGCTGGAGTCCAGCGGCCTTTCCCGCCTGGATGCACTGGACCATCCAGAGCAGGTTTCGGGCCAAATTCCGCATGGTCTGCATTCCCTCCGCGTCCTGGCGCACCTCCTCCGGCGTGTTGCCGTGGACCATGTTCCAGTAGGTAGAGGAAACTACCGGCATCTGGGCGATGGTGAAATATTTGTCCAGCACATCTACAGAGGCCGTAGTGCCCGCCCTGCGGGCGGAGGCAACAGCCGCGCCGGGCTTGTGGGCGAAGGCGTCTTTTCCGGCGTAGAACACCCGGTCCAGCACGGAGAGGATGCGGCCGGAGGGGTGGGCGTAATAGACCGGCGTACCGAACACGAAGCCGTCCGCCTCCCGGGCCTTCTCAATGATTGGGTTCACCATATCGTCATCGAACACGCAGCGGCCCGGCGTCTTCTGACAGGTCCGGCAGGCGGTGCAGTCCCGGACGGGGCCGCTGCCCAGAAAGAGGATTTCCGTCTCCGCGCCGCCGGATTCCAGCGTATCAGCGATCTCCCGCAGGGCTGTGTAGGTGCAGCCGTTGGGCCGGGAGCTGCCATTAATCAGCAAAATTTTCATGTATATGCCTGCCTTTCCCTTGAGATACCTTCATGATACCCCGCCGCAGGTGCCGATGCAAGCGGAGAAATGGGAAGATTTTGCGGCGGGGTGTGATTCCGACAAAAAAGAATGGGCCGTTTCCTTATAATGGGAGGAAAAACGGGGTACCCTGTATCTTGGTACACAAACGACAAGGAAGAAGGGAACTTTATGGAGATCGAAGCCACAAGCGCGGACCGGAATCTGCTGCTGGAGATGAAGGGGGAGCTGGACCACCACGGGGCCCGGAACGCCCTCCGGGAGCTGGAGCTGTCCATCGACGCGGCGCTGCCGAAAAAACTGGTGCTGGACCTGGCGGGCGTGACGTTCATGGACAGCTCCGGCATCGCGCTGATCCTGCGGGCCCAGCAGCGGATGCAGCTGCTGGACGGGAGCCTGCTGGTGCGGAACGTGCCTCAGCAGGCACGGCGGGTCCTGGATGCCGCCGGCATCGGCCGGCTGGTGACGATACGATAAAAGGGGGAGTACATACCATGAAGACCAAGGCCAACAACGAAGTCACGCTGGCATTTCCCAGCCGCAGCAGCAACGAGGGGTTCGCCCGGGCAGCCGTGTCCTGTTTCGCCGCCCAGATGGATCCCACCCTCAACGAGCTGGAGGACATCAAGACCGCCGTCAGCGAGGCGGTGACCAACGCCATCGTCCACGCCTATCCGGATTCCATCGGCCAGGTGGTGGTGAAAGTCCGCATCTGCCCGGACCAGGTGCTGGAGGTGACGGTGCGGGACCACGGCCGGGGCATCCCGGACATCGAGAAGGCCCGCCAGCCCATGTTCACCACCGGCGGGGAGGAGCGCAGCGGTATGGGCTTCACCATTATGGAGAGCTTTATGGACAGGCTGGTGGTCCGCTCCACGCCGGGCCGGGGCACCACCGTGGTGATGCGCAAGCGGCTGGCACCCCGGATGCAGGGCACAAAATGAGCGCCACGCTGGAGCTGCTGCGGGCGGCCCAGGAGGGGGACCGGGATGCCTGCGAGCAGGCGGTGATTGAGAACAACGGCCTGATCTGGAGCGTGGTGCGGCGGTATTACGGCCGGGGCGTGGACCCGGAGGACCTGTACCAGCTGGGGTGCCTGGGGTTTCTGAAGGCGGTGCAGGGATTCGACTTTGACTACGGGACCTGCTTCTCCACCTACGCCGTGCCCAAAATCGCCGGGGAGATTCGTCGCTTTCTCCGGGACGACGGCGCGGTAAAAGTGGGGCGCACCATGCGGGAGCAAGCTCAAACACTTTACACCATTCGGGAGCGGCTGCGGCAGGAGCTGGGCCGGGAGCCGGTGCTCAGCGAGCTCTCCGAGGCCTCCGGCCTGACGCCGGAGGAGATCGCCCAGGTGGAGATCGCCACGGACACGCCGGAGTCCCTCCAGCGGGAGACCGCAGACGGCCTCACCCTGGAGGGGATGCTGGGCACGGACGCCCCGGAGGAGGGCATGGTGGAGCGGATCGCCCTGCGGGAGTCCATCGATCAGCTGCCGGAGAAGGAGCGGATGACCATTCTTCTCCGCTACTTCAAGGGACTGACCCAGGAACAGACTGCCCGGATCCTGGGGGTGTCTCAGGTGCAGGTATCCCGGCTGGAGCGCCGGGGCCTGAAACGGCTGCGGGAGTTCCTCTCGCTCTGAAATGCGCTTCCCCCTGGAATTCCGTCATGGTGCCCCAGTACCGCTTGGGCATGTGGGTCATGCGGCAGCGGGGGTTTTCCCGCTCCCGGATGGCGATGGTGTCGTAGAATCGCTTCCACAGCAGGCGGTAGCGGGCCTCCGCCTCATCCGGCGGGGCCATCTGGAAGTGCTCCAGGGGCCGGACGGCAGAGCGGCCCTCGGCGTAGAACAGGGCCTCCTGGTGGGTACGGTCGTAGAGGAAGAACCGTTCGTTCCGGTAGCGGTCGCAGAAGTGACGGCGCAGCAGGGGCAGGACCCGGTTTTTCGGCTCGATTTCGCCCCCCAGTACGCCCCCCAGGTCGGAGAAGCGGACGAAGCCCTTGTACTGGTGGACCTCACCGTTCAGGTGGCGCACCGCCCGCAGAATGGGATACAGCGTCTCATCGGACAGGTCCCGGAGGAACCGGGGCCCCTCCTCCAGCAGCTTCACCACCAGACGGTACAGGTGCATTTCCCGGTCCGGCAGGCAGGTGAGAAAGCCGCGGCGCAGCAGGTCCGCCGCCTCCGGCGACAGCTTGACCACCTTCCGATATACCCGTGCGGCGTGGTCCCGGTCCGTCAGGACGGTCCGCACAGGGAACAACGTGAATGGAATGTCCTCACCGCAGCTGATGGCGGTGAGGACTTCTTTTTGGGCGTAGCTCTCAAAGATGCAGGTGAGGAATCCCTCAAAGCTGCCGTCGTATTCATAGATCATCTCGGTCATGGGGAACCTCCCTCACACAGGGGCAAACAGGGACATCTGCTCCAGCTCCGGTTGGGGCAGGGAGGGCCGCTCCGCCGCGATCAGATTCCGCAGCAGGCTGTCCGGCGTGAACCGCAGGCCGTCTGCCATGCGGCCGGAGGCGGTGAGAAAATACTGGGCCCGCTTCATCACCACCCCCAGCTTGGGCAGATCCTCGATCCGCAGCTTCCGGGCCCGGCGGGACACCAGAATGCGCTTGGCGGAGACCACGCCCACGCCGGGGATCCGCAGCAGGGCCTCGTAGTCCGCCCGGTTCACCTCCACCGGGAAGAAGTCCAGGTGCCGGAGGGCCCAACTGCACTTGGGATCCACCTGGGGGTTGAAGTCCGGATGGCTTGCATCCAGCAGCTCCTCCGCCCGGAAGCCGTAAAACCGCAGCAGCCAGTCCGCCTGATACAGCCGGTGCTCCCGCAGCAGGGGCGGCTTCGTGTCCTTGGCGGGCAACAGGGCGTGCTCCACCACCGGCACGTAGGCGGAGTAGAACACCCGTTTGAGTTGGTAGCGGTCATACAGCCCCTGGGTCAGCCGCAGGATGTGGAAGTCCGTGTCCGCCGTGGCCCCCACGATCAACTGGGTGCTCTGCCCGGCAGGGGCGAACCTGGGGGCGTGGCGGTACTTCACCAGCTCCTCCCGGCTCTGCTGTCCCCGCACCCGAATCTGCCCCATAGGAGCCAGGATGGCCTGCTTCGTCTTGTCCGGGGCCAGGGTCCGAAGTCCCGCCTCTGACGGCAGCTCGATATTGACGCTGAGCCGGTCCGCCAGGAACCCCATCTGTTCCACCAGCTCCGGCGCCGTGCCGGGGATGGCCTTGGCGTGGATGTAGCCGTTGAAGCGGTACTCTTCCCGCAAGATCCGCAGCGCCCGGATCATCAGTTCCGTGGTATAGTCCGGGGAGCGGTACACGCCGGAGGAGAGGAACAGCCCCTCGATGTAGTTCCGGCGGTAGAACTGGATGGTGAGGTCCGCCAGCTCCTCCGGGGTGAACATGGCCCGCTTCGCCTCATTGCTGCGGCGGTTGACGCAGTATTTGCAGTCATACACGCACCGGTTGGTCATCAGCACCTTCAAAAGGGTCACGCATCGCCCGTCGGCGGAGAAGGAGTGGCAGCACCCGGCGATAGAGGAGGTGGTATTGCCGATATACCCCGCCTTGGCCCTCCGGTTCCCACCGCTGGAGGTGCAGGCCGCATCGTATTTGGCCGCGTCCGTCAGGATGGTGAGCTTTTCCAGAACGTCCATCTCACCGCAGGGCTGTCCGCCGCCGGTCATGCCGCCGGTTGGGACGCTCGATGGCGTCGATGACCCGGAAGAGCTGAGAGGTCAGAAAGACCACGCCTACCAGAATAAAAAAGAAAGTCCAGCCGCTCATGGAAAAAACCTCCTTGATCGAACTTTTGTTCTAATTGCATTGTAACTCGAACAAACGTTTCTGTCAAGCAGAAATCGAACAAAAGTACGAGAGAGTTTGACAGCTCCCATGGGCCAGCAGAGCGGGAAGCACCACACAAAAAGGGACCGCCTGTTTGGCGGTCCCTTGGATGTTCAGCACCCGGCCAGGTCCCTGAGGAAGTCCTCCACCGCCGTCTCCGGCGTGGCCCAGCTGGTCACCAGACGGATGCAGGTGTGGTTCGCATCCACCGGGTGGTCGGTCTCAAATTCATAGCCCATCTCCTGGAGCTTTGCCACCGTCTCATTGGGCAGTACCGGGAACTGCTGATTGGAGGGGGAGGCCACCGGGAAGGGATATCCCAGGGCCGCGACACCGTCCCGGAGCCGGAAGGCCAGCTCGTTGGCGCGGCGGGCCAGGTCGAAGTAGAGCCCGTCCTCCAGCAGGGCCTGGAACTGGAGTCCCAGCAGCCGGCCCTTGGCCAGCACGGCGCCCCGCTGCTTCATGTGCCAGCGGAAGTGAGGCATGGGACGGGTGAGCACCAGCGCCTCCCCGAAGAGGGCGCCGTTTTTCGTGCCGCCGATGGTGAAGGCGTGGGTGAGGGCGGCCAGGTCCGGCAATGTCAGGTCGTTGTCGGGGGAGGTGAGGGCGGAGCCCAGCCGGGCGCCGTCCAGATAGAGGAACAGGCCGTGAACATCGCAGCACTGCCGCAGGGCGGCCAGCTCCGCCCGGGTGTAGACCGTGCCGATCTCCGTGGTGTCGGAGATGTACACCATTCGGGGCAGCACCATGTGCTCCGTGCCGTTGTGGCCCGCCAGAACGGACTCGACCAGGGCTGGGGTCAGCTTGCCGTCAGGGCTCTCCACGGTGCAGACCTTGTGTCCGGTGGCCTCGATGGCGCCGGTCTCATGGGTGCTGACGTGGCCGGTCTGGGCGGCGACCACCGCCTCATAGGACTGCAGAAACGCGTCGATGGTGACGAGGTTCACCTGCGTCCCGCCCACCAGGAAGTGAACCGCCGCATCCGGCGCGGCGCAGAGGCGGCGGATGGTATCCGCCGCGGCTTGGCAGCAGGGATCCATGCCGTAGCCCACGGTCTGCCGGAGGTTGGTGTCCGCCAGGGCCTGGAGGACCTTGGGATGGGCGCCCTCGCTGTAATCGTTTCGGAAACTGTACATTGTGATCTCCCGCCTTTTTCCTTGTGATAGAGCCATGATACCGCCTCCGGCGGAGAATTGCAAGGGCAGGGCGGATGGGATGGTAAAAGAAAAAAAATTGGAAATACTGGCGGTGAGAGGGAACTTTTCAGCGGAGAGGTCCGTCTGTATTCCCCGAGAACATTCAGAAAGGAAATCAATACACTATGAAGAAATTTTTGACCCTGGCGCTGTCGGCGCTGCTGACGATGGGCCTGCTGACCGCCTGCGGCGGCAAGACTACGGACAAGACTGTGGATCTGACGGCCTTTTACAACACCCTGGCGGAGGAGTACGGCTGGGCGGAGGACGCCGCCTCCAGCGGCGAAGAGGACATCATGATGATGAACTTGGAGGGCGACATGCTGGAGGGCTCCTATCCCGGCCTGGCCGATGTGGCCACCAAGCAGCTGATCGCCAAAGCCCCCATGATCAGCGCCGTGGTGAATGAGATCGTGCTGGCGGAGTGCGGGACGGAGGAGGACGCTGCCACCGCCGCCTCCATCCTGCAGGACCGGGTGGACGCCCAGGCAGAGGGCGGCGCCTGGTACCCGGAGTCCATGGAGACCTGGTCCAACGCACAGGTAGTCCAGAATGGAACCTATGTGGCCATGATTGCCACGGCAGACCATCAGGAGGAGATCGCGGAGCAGTTCAATGCGCTCTTTGCGTAAGGAGGCAGCCAGCCGCGGCGGTGCCGCGGCTGGCTGTGTGAAACGGAGAAGAGGGGAGGGGCGCCGGTGGTCTTCAGCAGCCTGACATTTTTATTTCTCTACCTGCCGCTGACGCTGCTGGTGTACTTTCTCTCGCCGCTGAGGTGGCGGAACTTCGTGCTGCTGGTGGTGAGCCTGCTCTTCTACGGCTGGGGAGAACCGGTGTACATTGTCATCATGTTCCTCTCCATCATCATCGACTACACCCACGGTCTGCTGGTGGAGAAGTTCCGCAGCGACGACAAAAAGGCCCGGTGGTTCGTGGCCCAGTCGGTGATCTTCAACCTGGCTCTGCTGGGCTTTTTCAAGTACTGGGACTTCATCGCAGCCAATCTGTCCCTGATCCCGGGCATTGATCTGCCCCAGCTGGGCATCCCGCTGCCCATCGGCATCTCTTTCTATACCTTCCAGACCATGAGCTATACCATCGACGTGTACCGGAAGGACGCACCGGTCCAGCGCAACATGGTGGACTTCGGCGCCTTCGTCACCATGTTCCCCCAGCTGATCGCCGGACCCATCGTCCAGTACAAAACGGTGGCAGCGGACCTGCGGCACCGGCTCCACACGTCGGAGAACTTCGCTCTGGGGGCCCGGCGGTTCTGCGTGGGACTTGCCAAGAAGGTGCTGCTGGCCAACTCCATCGGCGCCCTGTGGGAGGACTGCCTCGCCGCTCAGGGGGCCGGGACGCTGACGGTGCTGGGGGGCTGGCTGGGCCTCGCCGCCTATGGCTTCCAGATCTACTTCGATTTCTCCGGCTACTCCGACATGGCCATCGGCCTGGGGCGAATCTTCGGCTTCCGGTTCAACGAGAACTTTGACCACCCCTACTG
>NZ_CAKVVF010000064.1:0-2307 GCF_934833455.1 Oscillibacter sp. KLE 1728 | reverse complement strand
CTACTGCGCCGACTCCGTGGGCACCTTCTGGCGGCGGTGGCACATGTCCCTGACCTCCTGGTTCCGGGACTATTTGTATATCCCCCTGGGAGGCAACCGGGGCGGCACCGCCAGGACCATCCGGAACCTCCTGATCGTCTGGTTCTGCACGGGCTTCTGGCACGGGGCCAGCTGGAATTTCATCCTGTGGGGACTGTACTTCGCCGCCTGGCTGATCTTGGAGCGGTACGTCCTTCGGGGCGTACTGGAGAAGACCCCGGCGATCCTCAAGCACCTCTACACCCTCATCGTGGTGTTCGTGGGCTGGGGCCTCTTTGCCATGGTGGACCTGGGCGTGTGCGGGGACTACCTTGCCGCCTGTTTCGGCGGTGCGCCGCTCTGGAGCGGGGCGGACCTGTTCCGGCTGCGGAGCTACGCCGTGACACTGGCGGTACTGGTGCTGGCTTCCACCGCTCTGGGCCAGCGGCTGTGGGCGAAGCTGCCCCGGCAGGCAGAACAGCTGGCCACCCCGGTGCTCATGGGCCTTTCCCTGGTGGTCTGCACGGCCTATCTGGTGGACGGCAGCTACAACCCCTTCCTGTATTTCCGGTTCTGAGAGGAGGCAGAGACCTTGTCCAAACGATACGCAAGATTTCTCACAGCGGTGTTCTGCCTCTTTCTGGGGGGGCTGATGGTGTGGCAGATGCTCCTGCCGGACCGGGAGCGGTCCGACGTGGAGAACCGCACCCTCCAGCAGCGGCCGGCACTGACTCTGTCCAGCGTGCTGGACGGCAGCTATATGGAGGACGTGGAGGCCTACGTCCAGGACCAGTTTCCCCTGCGGGACCAGTGGACGGGCCTGAAGGCCCGGACGGAGCAGCTGATCGGCAAACGGCTGTTCAACAACATCTATCTCGGTGAAGGCGAAACATTGATCTCCAAGGTGGACGCCCCTGCGGACGGCCTGGAGAAGGCGAACCTGAATTACGTCTCCCAGCTGGCGGAGAAGTCGGACATCCCCATGTATCTGGGGCTGATCCCCTCCGCGGCGGAGGTGTGGCGGGACAAACTGCCGGAGGGCGCGGAGTCCTGGGACCAGAACGCTTACCTCTCCCAGGCGGCGGGCCTGGGGCTGCCCATGATCGACTTCTCCGCCGCCCTGACCGCTCACGCCGACGAGCCCATCTTCTACCGCACAGACCACCACTGGACGTCCCTCGGGGCCTTCTATGGGGCCAATGCTCTGCTGGAAGTCCTGGGAAGAGAATCATTAAAGCAGGAAAGCTTTACACCAGAGATTGCCAGTACCAGCTTCAATGGCACGCTGTACTCCCAGTCCGGCATCCACTGGCTGACGCCGGACACCATGGAATTCTGGGTCAAAGAGGACGGCCTCATGGTCACCTCCTGGCGCACCGGCTCTCCGGAACCCGGCATACTGTACGACCGGAGCTATTTGACCGAGAAGGACAAATACGCCTCCTTCCTGGGCGGCAACCAACCCCTGTGCGTCATCCAGAATGAGAACGCCCGAGACGGCGGCAAGCTCCTGCTGATCCGGGATTCCTACTCCGACGCCCTGGCACCCTTCCTGGCCCAGAGCTTTGCCGAGGTCCACCTGCTGGACCCGCGGTATTACCGGATGCCCCCCGCCCAGTACGCGGCGGAGAACGGCATCGACGCCATCTGCGTCGTGTATAGTATCCCCAACTTCATCACGGACCGGAACCTGGTGTTCCTGGCCCAGTGAGCGCAGAAAAGAGCGGCCGGAGTTTCGGCCGCTCTCTTTTTTGATCCGAATTCACGGGCCGGTGCCGGTGCCGTCGCACCGCCAGCCCTCATCCGTCAGGTAGAGGACCCCCACCTGGAAATTCTCATAGGCGCCCTCCGGGGCCTCGCCGTACCTGCCGTCGTACTCCACGGTGTTGCCGGCCATCTGACAGCTGCGGGCCGCCTCATTCTCCGGTACAAAGATGCGGGTATAGGAGAACCAGAACCGCGCATGTCTCTCTGATTGCTCCGGATAGGAGGTCTCCGGCATATCTGCCCAGCTATCCACATCGGCCACAGTCCGCACATAGGTGCAGACGAAGATGCTGCCGTCTGTGACCTCCAGGGCGGGCGCGTATCCGCATCGGCCCAGGCCTGGGCGATCTCCAGATGGCTCTGTCCCCGGTCCGGGATGATGATGCCCTCCCGCAGGGCCTCCCATTCTACTTCGTCATAAATCTGGCGCAAGGCGGCAAAGACCGTCCCGTCCATCGGCGGTGCGGAGAACCACTGTGTCACGCCGCTCCGGGTGCAGCGGACCAGGGAGCTGCCCTCCCA
>NZ_CAKVVF010000063.1:0-11405 GCF_934833455.1 Oscillibacter sp. KLE 1728 | reverse complement strand
ACTGAGCACCCGGCCGGGCAGGCACGGCGGGATGCGCCCTCTGCCGCGGGGGACCGGACGCGCTGACGGCGCCCGGAGAGCGGCCTTCAGGCCGGGACAGGGGATTCCGCGGAAATGAGGGGCCTGGCGGCGGGCGGACACGCGCCGCCCAAGCCCAGCGGATCAAAAGAAGACCCCGGCGGATCCGCCCGCCGGGGAAAACGAGCTGAAACAGAAGCCGGACGAAAACCGGGAGGGAACGAGATGCCAAGAAGAAAGAGCGCCGCCTATATGTCGGCGGGGGAACAGATCGCGGGCACGGTGCTCTTTGTGATCTACCTGCTGGTGCTGCCCTTTGTCACAACCCCGCTGTTCCGCCTGATCGGCGGACTGCTGGGAGTGACCATCAGCACCGGATTGCAGAATATCCTGTATTACTACATCCTCTTCGCCGCCACGGTCATCATTTTCCACGGCTTTCTGGGTCGGACCTCCCGGCACTTTGCAGAGAACCTGGGCGGGGCCTGCAAGTTCATGGCCATCGGACTGGTGGCCCTGTACGGCCTGAACGAGCTGGTGTACCGCCTGACAAGACTGGTGGTATCCAACCAGACCAACCTGAACGACACCACCATCTCCGCCCAGATCGAGGACGCGCCCCACATGACGCTGCTGATCGTCATTTTCCTGGCGCCCTTTGTGGAGGAGGTGCTCTTCCGGGGACTGGTGTTCGGGAATCTCCGGCGCAAGAGCGCGGCGGTGGGATACCTGGTCAGCTGCCTGCTGTTCGCCCTGCTGCATGTGTGGCAGTTCGCGGTGGTGAACCGGGACATCACGTATTTCCTGCTGATGCTCCAGTATCTGGTGCCCGGGCTGGTGCTGGCGTGGGTCTATGACCGCACCGGCACCCTGTGGACGTCCATCGGTCTCCATGCGGCGGCCAACGCCCTCTCCGCTTGGACCCTTGTGGCGTAAGAACCGAATTCCGGAATGATGAGGGGAGAAAGGGACAGATGAATTTTTGGGACGTATTTGGCGAGATGCTGGTCATCCTGTTCGCCATTGCGGCGGGCTATGCGGCCAACCGGCTGGGGTACCTGGGCGGGGAGGCGGACCAGAAGGTCTCCAAGCTGCTGCTGAACATCACCATGCCCGCCATGATCGTGGCGGCGGTGATCACCGGCGAGGAGCTGCCGGAGCTGGGGACCATCCTCTCCATCCTGGAGGTTGGCGTGGTGTTCTACCTGCTGGAGGCGGTCTTTGCCCTGGTGGTGCCCCGGTTCCTGCCGGGCACACAGGGGCAGAAGGGCGTGTGGCGGTATGCCCTGGCCTTCCCCAACGTGGGGTTCATTGGCTATCCCGTAGCGGTGGCCCTGTTTGGAGACGGCGCACTGTTCTATGCCGCCATTCTGGCGCTGCCCTTCAATCTCTTGTCTTACAGTCTGGGCCCGCTGCTGCTGGCAGGGGCCGCCCGCTTCCGCTGGAAGCAGCTGTTCACCCCCTGCATCGTGGCCTCTGTCCTGGGATTGGTGCTGGCGCTGACCCGGCTGCGGCCGCCGGCCCTGGTGGGCGAGATGCTGGACTTTGTGGGAGACATCACCGTGCCGCTGTCCCTGCTGGTGGTGGGCTCCCTGCTGGCGGGCATGTCAGCCGGACAGGTGCTGCGCTCTCCCAAGCTGTGGCTGCTGACGGCCATCCGCCTGCTGTTGCTGCCGGTGGCCCTGTGCCTGGTCCTCCGGGCGCTGGGGATCGACTCCCTGGTGCTGGGGATCGCTGTCACCCAGATGGCCATGCCCGTAGCAGTGAACGGGACGCTGCTGAGCATGGAGTACGGCGGAGACACCGAGTGCATGGCACAGATCACCTTCCTGACCACGGCGGCGTCCATCGTGACCATTCCCATCGTCGCCGTGCTGCTGCTCTGAGCTTAGAAACCAATATGCCTCACATTCAACAACTGGAGTCCCACGTAGCGGACCTGATCGCCGCCGGCGAGGTGGTGGAGCGGCCCGCCAGCGTGGTGAAGGAGCTGGTGGAAAACGCCGTCGACGCCGGCAGCTCTGCCGTGGTGGTGGAGATCCGCCGGGGCGGCATGGGCATGATCCGGGTGACGGACAACGGCTGCGGCATCGCGCCGGAGGAACTCCCCACCGCCTTCCTGCGCCACGCCACCTCCAAGCTGCGGACGGAGGAGGACCTGGGGAAGATCGGTACTCTGGGGTTCCGGGGCGAGGCCCTGGCCGCCATCTCCGCCGTCAGCCGGGTGGACATCCTCACCCGCCAAACCGGCACGACGGAGGGAGCCGCCCTCCATCTGGAGGGCGGTGTGCCCGGCGCAGTGGAGCCCGCCGGTGCGCCGGAGGGCACCACCATCACGGTCCGGGACCTGTTTTACAACACCCCCGCCCGGCTGAAGTTTATGCGCAAGGACAGTGCGGAGACTGCGGCGGTGAACGGCCTCATGCAGCATCTGGCCCTGTCCCATCCGGACATCTCCTTCAAGTTCATCAAGGACGGGGTGGAGGCCCTGCTGACCCCCGGCGACGGAAAGCTGGACTCCGCCGTCTACGCTGCCCTGGGCCGGGACTTCGCCCGGGGGCTGGTGCCGGTGTCCGGCAGCGGAGGGGACATCACGGTCTCCGGTTTTGTCACCGCGCCGCTGATGGGCCGGGGCTCCCGGTCCATGCAGGTGTTCTTCGTCAACGGCCGGTTCATCAAGTCCCAGCTGCTGACGGCGGCGCTGGAGGAGGGCTACCGCAACCAGATCATGAAGGGTAAGTTCCCCGGCTGCGTCCTGTCCGTCACCCTGCCGGTGACGGCGGTGGACGTGAACGTCCACCCCGCGAAGACTCAAGTGAAGTTCGCCCGGGAGCACGATGTGTTCGACGCGGTCTACCACACGGTGCTGGATGCCCTGGGCAAAACCGGCGCTCCCGCCGCCGCTCCCGCGCAGGAGACGCGGCTCCCGGCGGCCTCCCGGCAGGACTTCTTCCAGACCATGGACGCCAAGACGTTCCGGCAGGGCGGTGCAAAGCCCGCTCCCCAGCCCGCGGCTCCGGCCCGGCCCGCCTGGAACACCGAGCTGCGGGCGCCCGCCCGGGTGGCGGACAGCGGGCAGACCTCTTTTTACCAGACCAAGCGCTCAGAGTCCGCGGCCCAGGGCGCTCTGGGAAGGGCGCCCGCCTCTGTGACGTCGCCGCCAGACACGCAGCAAAGCAGCCCGCCTGCACCCTCCTGCAACAAAGGTGCGCTGGGCAGACCGCCTGTCTCCGTGACCGCCCCACGGGCGGAGCGGACGGCTCCCTCCGCCCCCTGGACCTCTGCCCCAGTGTCCGTCCCTGCAGAAAAGACGACCTCGCCGGAATCTGCTCCCCGCCCCTTTGTGCCCGCCATCCCGCCGGAGCGGCTGAAGCTGACGGAGGATCTACCGGGCCAGACGACTGTTCTGGAGACGAAAGAGGCACCCTGGCGGATTGCCGGAGAGGTGCTGCGGACCTATATCATCTGCGAGAGCGAGGACGGCAGCGTCTGGCTCATCGACAAGCACGCCGCCCACGAGCGGATGAATTTTGACAAGCTGAAAAATGCTCAGGAGCCCCCCATGCGACAGACGCTGCTGGCCCCCATCGCGGCGGAGTTAAGCCGGGAGGACGGGGCGCTGCTGCTGGAGAACCTGCCCCTGCTGGAGCAGTTCGGTTTTGCCTGCGAGGACTTCGGGGCCGGCGCCCTGCTGGTGCGGGAGGTGCCGGCGGACATCGACGCCGCCGACACGGTGCCCACTCTGGAGGAGTTTGCCGAGCGCCTGCGGACCGGAAGATCCCCGGATGAAAAGCGGGAGGCGCTGCTGCATACCATGGCCTGCAAGGCGGCCATCAAGGGCGGCTGGGTCAGCGATCCGGCGGAGCTGCGGGTGCTGGTGGACCGGGTACAGAGCGGAGAGATCAAATACTGCCCCCACGGCCGCCCGGTGGCGGTGAAGCTGACGAAGTACGAGCTGGAGAAGATGTTCAAGCGGGCGTGAGACTTCGAAGGGGGACTGCGTCCCCCCTTGACCTCCCCCCACACCAGTGACGTCGGTCACTGGTGTGTGCGCCCGAGGCGCACAGGTCAACGGATTTTCGGCAGGTACACGCCCTGCCGAAAATGATTGAGATTTCTTTGTTCGCCCGCGGCGAACGAACTGGGAAAAACCGCAGGGTTTTCCCCAGCCCTTTTTCCTGGCGGAGATGGGAGTGACGAATTTTTCAGGAGGTTTCCTATATGGCAAAAAAGGAAAAACGGTTTGTGCGGACCAGTGTGGAGAGCACCGGCTTTGAGGAAAACTCTGTCTGGGTGGACCGGGAGACCGGGGTCAACTACCTGTGGCATTCCACCGGCCATGCCGGCGGGATGACGCCCCTGCTGGACCGGGAGGGGAAGCCCATCATTACCACCCTTTTGGAGGAGAAGGAGTGATTTGCATGAAACTGCTGTTTGTCAACGGCTGCATCAGCCAGCGAGGGGAGGAATCCCGCACCCTGGTGCTGGCGAGAACGTTTTTGGACGCATGGCAGGCCAGGCATCCGGAGGCCGAGGTGGAGACTGTGGAACCAGAGGCCCTGCTGGCGCTGAAGCCCTTTGCGCCGGAGATGCTGAACGACCGGGACGCCCTGGCGGGGATCCGGTGCTTCGATGCGCCGGTGTATGATCTGGCCCGCCAGTTCCGGGCCGCGGACCGGGTGGTGGTGGCGGCACCCTTCTGGGACCTGACCTTCCCGGCGGCCCTGCGGACGTATATTGAGTACATCTCCGCCAATGGCCTGACCTATCACTACGAGGCCGACGGCTGCCACGGGGATTGCCGGGCAGAGAAGCTGGCTTATCTCACCTCCGGCGGGGATCTGGAGCAGCCCGAGAGTCTGGGTGTCCTGTACTGGAAGCAGCTGTGCGCCATGTTCGGCATCCCGGCGTTCAGCTATGTGTTTGCCGGCGGACTGGACCTGGATCCCGCCAAGACGGAGGAGATTTTGACGGAGGCCTGTGAGAAGGCCCGCAGGCTGTCGGAGGACTTCTGAAAAGGAGGCGGCTGCCGTAAGGGGGAGATTGCCGGCTGCGCTGGCACTGGTGCTTCTGCTGTCCGCTTGCGGAGGGCCCCCTTTACATCCGGGAGCGGATCGTATACAGTGAGTATATCGATGCATCAGAAGCGGAACAGCCTTGACAGGCGAGAGGAGAGACGGCGATGGCTGAGAAGATCATCTGTGTGGTGGGGCCGACGGCCTGCGGCAAAACGAAGCTGGGTGTCCTGCTGGCAAAGCGGTATGACGGGGAAGTGGTTTCCGCCGACTCCATGCAGATTTACAAGGGCATGACCATCGGCACCGCCGCCCCCACCGCCGAGGAGATGGAGGGCGTGCCCCATCACATGATTGCCGTGGCAGACCCGGCGGAACAGTGGTCCGCCGCCCGGTACGCCCGGGCGGCCGTCCCCATCGTGGACGACATTCTGCGGCGGGGAAAGCGGCCCATCCTGGTGGGCGGCACCGGGCTGTGGCTGGATGCGGTGGTGCAGGGCCGGACCTTCGCCGGCGGCCACGCCGGCGGCGCTGTCCGCAGGGAGCTCCAGGCCCAGCTGGCCCGGGAGGGCATCGGCCCGCTTCTGGAGGAGCTGCGGCAGGTGGACCCGGAGGCGGCGGAACGCCTCCATCCGGCGGATGAGAAGCGCATCCTCCGGGCGCTGGAGGTCTACCGGGAGACGGGAAAGACCATCTCCGCCCACAACGCGGAGACAAGGGACCTGCCGCCCCGGTACGACGCCGTGTGGATCGGCCTCCAGTTCCGGGACCGGGCGGACATGAAGACCCTGATCGACCGCCGGGTGGACGCCATGGTGGCGGCGGGCCTACTGGAGGAGGTGGGGCAGCTGCTGGAAAGCGGCCTGCCCCGGGAGGCCACGGCTCTCCAGGCCATCGGATACAAGGAGTTCCTGGGGGTTCTGGACGGCACCGCCACGGTGGAGGAGGCCGTGGCGGAGGTGAAGCTCCGCTCCCGGCAATACGCCAAGCGCCAGCTGACTTGGCTGCGGCGAAATCCGGACATTCACTGGATCTGGTGGGAAAAAGACCGGGATTTTGCCCGGGCCCTCCAGGTTTCGACGGAAATCCTGGCCGCCGCTGGCGTATTCTAGCGGTGAGCGGACGGGAGACAGGGAAATCGTCCGACTCATACAGAAAAAAGGAGCGGACATATATGCAGACAAAAGCGAATTTACAGGACCTGTTTCTCCTCCGGGCCAGACGGGACAAGCTGCCCGTCACCATGTTTCTGATGAACGGCTTCCAGATGCGGGGCACCATCGCGGGGTTTGACGCCTTTGTGGTGGTGCTGGACAGCGACGGCCGGCAGCAGATCATTTACAAACACGCGATCTCCACCATCGCGCCGGTGCGGCCGGTGGATCTGGAGGGTGAGGAACCGGCCGTCGCGGGCGCATGAGCGGCCTGCGGACCCGTTTTGAGGCCCGCCGCCTAAAGGGCGGCACTTAGGCCGGGATCACGTTTTGCGGACCAAAACCTTGAGCACGGCGGGCAAAGCCCGCCGTGCCTGGGGAAATGAGAACTGGCGGGCAGAAAATCATTTCAAGCACACGACCTCCGCCATCGCGCCGGTGCGTCCGGCGGTGGAGCTGGAGGTTGTGGAGGTCTGCGCCTCCGCAGAGGGTCCTGCATGGGGCCGGGAAGGCTTCGCGGACAGAGACAAAGAGGTAACCATGAAAGAGAAAACCCTTGGCACAAAACTTTTGCTGGCAGCGGTCACGCTGGGCGTGCTGGCCTATTTCTCGATTCAGGCGGTGCGCTATTTCGGCGACCCGCTGACCACCACCATCGCCTACCAGTATCAGGTGGAGATGTCCACGGTGCTGTCCGGCTATGTGGTGCGGGACGAGGCGATCCTGACGGACGACACCAGCGGCCTGCTGCAGCTGCAGCGGGCGGAGGGCGAGCGGATCAGCGACGGCGGCGTGGTGGCGCTGGTCTACGCGGACCAGGCGACGCTGGACCGCCAGAAGGAGATCCAATCCCTCCATACCCAGATCGAACAGTTGCAGTACGCGGAGGAGGCGGCGCTGGGGGCGGAGGTCTCTCTGCGACTGGACGCCCAGATCCTCCAGACGATCCGCGACTACCGGGGCGCTCTGGCGGCGGACCGGCTGGACACGGCGGAGGACTGCGGAGCCGAGCTGCGGAGCCTGGTGATGAAGCGGGACTACACGTATTCCGATACGGAGGACCTGTCCGCCCAGATGGCGGAGCTCCAGAGCCAGTTGAGCAGCCTGCGGGCCCAGGCGGGAAGCTCTGTCCGGCAGATCACCGCGCCGCAGGCGGGGCTCTATTCCGCCGTGGTGGACGGATATGAGAACATTCTAACGCCGGAGAGCCTGGAGACGCTGACGCCCAGGACCCTGGCGGCCCTGGAGCCGGATGAGTCCCTGCGCTCCAACCGGGTGGGCAAACTGGTGCTGGGGGACACCTGGTACTATGTGACGGCCCTGGAGGAGAGCGAGGCCCAGACCCTGCAGGAGAGCGGGAGACTGAAGCTGCGCTTTGCCAAGGGCGTGGGCCGGGACTTGAGCGTGAAGCTGACCCATATCAGCGAGGCGGAAGGCGGCCGGGTGGTGGCGGTGTTCCAGGGGGACACCTATTTATCGGAGCTGACGCTGCTGCGCCAGCAGAGCGCCGAGGTCATCCGGCAGACCACCACGGGCATCCGGGTGCCCAAGGAGGCCCTGCGGGTGCGGGAGCGAACGGTTACGGACGAGGACGGGAACGAGTCCGTGGTGAGCGAGACCGGCGTCTACTGCATGGTGGGCATGAAGGCCCGCTTCAAGCCGGTGGACGTGCTGTACAGCGGAGATGACTTCGCCCTGGTGCGCTCCACGCTGGACACGGCGGAGGAGGTCAGCAAGACCCAGGAGCAGATTCGCCTCCGGGCGGGGGACGAGGTGATCATCACCGCCTATGACCTGTATGATGGAAAGGTGATTGGCAGCTGACAGAGAGATGGCCGCAGGGCGGCCGCTGGAAAGGAGTATTGGAACGCTGATGACAATTGCGGAGAACATTGCCCGGATCCGGGCGAACATGGCCGCGGCGGCCCGGGAGGCCGGCCGGGACCCGAAGGAAATCCTGCTGGTGGGCGCCAGCAAGATGAACGATGCCGCCGCCTGCCGGGAGGCCGTGGCAGCCGGCATCGACGCCCTGGGGGAGAACCGGGTGCAGGAGATGGTACAGAAGCTGGAGCAGCACGCCTACGACGGCGCCCCCCTGCACTTCATCGGCCACCTGCAGCGCAACAAAGTCAAGCAGGTGGTGGGCCATGTGGCCCTGATCCAGTCCGTGGGCTCTCTGGAGCTGCTGGACGAGATCGAGAAAGTGGCCGCGGCCCGGGGGCTGGTGCAGGACATCCTGCTGGAGGTGAACATCGGCCGGGAGGCTGCCAAGAGCGGCTTTGCACCGGAGAAAGTCCTCCCCGCAGCGGAGGCCGCCCTGGAGCGGACCCATGTCCGGGTGCGGGGACTGATGACGATTCCCCCGGCAGACGCGCAGAGGGATGCCAATTTCCGGTATTTTCAGGAAGTTCAGGCACTTTATGTTGACATGAACCAAAAATTGTTTCATAATGAATTAGAATATCTGTCCATGGGCATGAGCGGCGACTATGAGGATGCGATCCGTGCCGGCGCCACCATGGTGCGGGTGGGCAGCGCCATCTTCGGCGCCCGCCATTACAACTGAAAAAGACCGGAGCGCGGCTCCGATGGGAGGCTATTATGAGCTTATTGGACGAACTGAAAAAGTGGACCCACCCCTACGAGGATGAGGACGAGGAGTATGATGACTTTGAGGAGCCGGTGCGGCAAAACGCCTTTGAGGACCGGAAGCTCAAGGTGGAGGACCGCCGCAACAAGGTGGTGAATATCCACGCCACCACCCAGCTGAAAGTGGTGCTGGTGAAGCCGGAGCGGTTCGAGAACGCCTCCGAAATCGCGGACCACCTGAAGGACAAGCGGACCGTGGTGCTGAACCTGGAGTCCACCAACAAGGATATCGCCCGGCGGCTGATCGACTTTCTGTCCGGCGTGGCCTATGCTGGCGAGGGCAAGATCAAGAAGGTGGCTGCCAATACATACATCATCACGCCCTATCATGTGGATATCGAGGGCGACCTGATCGACGAGCTGGAGAACAACGGCCTCTATTTCTGAGCGGACACGAGGGGGTAACATCGCACTATGCTGACACCACAGGAAGTTTCCACCCACGCCTTTTCCAAGGCAGTGATGGGCGGATATAACATGGCCATGGTCGATGAGTTTCTGGACGAGCTCACCGATGATTACACCGCGCTCTACAAGGAGAACGCGGCGCTGAAGGCCAAGCTGAAGGTCCTGGTGGAAAAGGTGGAGGACTACCGTGCCACCGAGGACTCCATGCGCGCCACCCTGCTGACCGCCCAGAAGATGGCGGACTCCATCGTCCACGAGGCAGAGGCCAAGCGGGACGAGATCCTGGCCCAAGCGGAGACCAGCGCCCGGGAGAAGATCGGCCAGCTGCGCCAGGAGGTGGAGGCCGCCGAGGAGCGGCTGCACCAGGGCCAGCGGGATCTGGCCCAGTTCATTGCCGCCAGCAGAGAGATCTGTGAGAAGGAGCTGAAATTCCTGGAGCAGCTGCCCGAGCTGCCGGTGGAGGCGGCGGAGCCGATTTCCCAGCAGGAGCCGGAGGAGGCCGTCCAGCAGATCGAGGAAAAGGTGCTGGCCGCTTTCAGCGAGCAGAGCGTGGAGGAGGAAGCGGCCCCGGCGGAAGCGGAAGAGGCGTCTCCGGCGGCGGAGGATGACTATCCGGAGGGGGACCCCTTTGCGGCTGATCCTGTGGATGAGCCTACCCGCCGCATCAATCTCAACGATCTGAAGTTCGGCCGCAATTACTCCGGCGGCGATGACTGAACGATCAAAGCGGCTCGCAGGAGCCGCTTTTTTCTTTCCCGGTCCCGGCGCTCAACGTCTTTTGATTGGAGGAGTCAGCCATGAAGCAACAGCCCATCGTGGCCTTTCTGTACGACTTTGACAAGACCCTCTGCACCACCGATATGCAGGACTACGCCTTCATCCCCTCCCTGGGGATGACCCCCGCAGAGTTCTGGGCGGAGGCCAACGGCTTCGGCCGCAGGAACCGGATGGACGGCATCCTGGCCTATATGTACACCATGCTGCGGGAGGCGGCGCGGCGGAACCGTCCTTTCACCCGGACGGACTTGGTGGAGAAGGGGCGGAGCATCGTGCTGTTCCCCGGTGTGGAGGACTGGTTCCGGCGGATCAACGACTTCGGCGCCGGCCAGGGTGTCCAGGTGGAGCACTACATCATCTCCTCCGGCCTGCGGGAGATCATTGAAGGCTCGTCCATCAGCGGGGACTTCAAGGAGATCTATGCCAGCGAGTTTTACTACGATGAGAGCGGTGTGCCCGTGTGGCCCAAGCTGGCGGTGAACTTCACCGCCAAGACCCAGTTCGTCTACCGGATCAACAAGGGCGTGCTGGACGTGTCCAACGACCGGGATCTAAACGCCTCCATGCCTGACGACAGCAAGCGGGTGCCCTTCACCAGTATGATCTACATGGGGGACGGCCTTTCCGACGTGCCGTGCATGAAGATGATGCGGGCCTACGGCGGCCAGGCCATCGCTGTGTACCAGGCCAGCAACCGCGCCGGTGTGGAGGACCTGCTGGCAAAGGGCCGGGTGGATTATATCTTCCAGGCGGACTACCGGGCCGGGTCTGCGCTGGAGGCCACGGTGCAGGACATCATCCGCAAAATGGCGGTGACGGACCGCTTGTGGGAGGAGAATGCCCGCCAGGTGCGCAGCATCGGGGGAGACGTGCTGCTGGGGCAGGTGGGCCTGTTCTGAGCTGGACGGCAAGGAAACAGCGGGGGAAGGCGCCGCAGCGCCTTCCCCCGAAAAATGTCTGAATCCGTGGGATTTTTCTTTACAATCCGTATCGTATTTGTTAAGCTATACGTTATGTATTTAACTCTGAAGGAGAGAGAACGATGGCTTCCACAACTGAATTTTCACGGACCCTGTCCCTGCTGCGGCAGGAGCGGGGCGTCTCCCAGCGAACTGCCGCAGGGGATCTGGGAATCTCCCAGGCCCTGTTGAGCCACTATGAAAACGGCATCCGGGAACCGGGCCTGGCCTTTGTGGTGAAGGCCTGTGATTACTACCACGTCTCCGCGGACTTCATCCTGGGCAGGACCCTGTCCCGGGAGGGGAACATGCTGACGGAGCAGGAGATCCTGAACGCTGCGGAACCGGGCAACATCCTCCAGGGCAGCGTGCTGGCCACGCTCCAGAGCAAGCTGCTCTCCGGCGCTGTGGGGGTGCTGTTCGGC
>NZ_CAKVVF010000062.1:4085-11488 GCF_934833455.1 Oscillibacter sp. KLE 1728 | reverse complement strand
GGCGAGATCTGCCGCAGGCATCATGTGTTTGTAATCGCAGATGAGATCCACAGCGATCTGATCTTCCCGGGCCACCAGCATATCGTGTTTGCCTCGCTGGGCCAGAACTATGCGGAAAACTGTGCCGTTTGCCATGCTCCATCCAAAACATTCAATCTGGCGGGGCTTTCTTTTTCCTGCATTATGATCCCCAATGAGGAACGCCGGAAACGATTTGACCAGATGTTCGCACGGTATTGTCGTGCCCATCCGAACTTTTTTGCCCCCGTTGCTGCAAAGGCTGCCTGGGACCACGGGGAAGCCTGGCTGGATTCATGCCTGGCTTATATTCAGAAAAATGACCAGTTCGTTCGGGAGTTTGCGGAAGATACTTGGAATGGAGACGTCAAGATCTCCCCTCTGGAGGGGACCTATCTCCAATGGATTGACTTCCGGAGACTGGAGCCGGATGCCGAAAAACTGCGCCAAAAGATGCTGTATCAGGCCCATGTGGCGATGGACGAAGGCAGTATGTTCGGCCCAGAGGGAAATGGATTTGAACGATTGAACCTGGCTGCACCCCGAAATCTGATCGAGGAGATCATGGATCGCATCGCCGCAGTATTACGGTAAGAGAACACCAATCCTAAATTACTGGAGGAGTAAACAGGAATGAAAATTTACAAAAAAAGCATGCTGATTGAGGAGAGCGACAACGTCGCAGTTGCCGTAGAGCCTATCCAGGCGGGTGAGTGCACACTAGTGGCTGGTGAGGAGATCACGGCCAACGAATATATCAAAGAGGGGCACAAAATCGCCCGCACTGATATCGAAAAAGGAGCCGAGATCATCAAGTATGGTGTACATATCGGCGTGGCCACCCAGTTCATCAAAAAGGGAGACTGGGTACATGAGCACAATGTTTACGATGACTTTGAGGAAATCAACCGGGAACAGCGTGCTTACTATCGCTCCATGGCACCGGATGCCATGGATTACACGATCCACCATAAATACAAAAAGGAAGAGTTGGGCCTGCCGGAGACGATCATGGGCTATAAGCGGGCAGACGGTTCCTTTGGGATCCGGAACCAGGTGGTGGTGATCTCTCTGGTTCAGTGCTCCAACAATGCGGCGCAGCGGATCTCTGCTGCCTGTAATGTCCCTGCCACGTTTGTCGATGCGGCTTGCGGTGAGTTTCCGGATCGCTTTGAGCGGACCCGCAGAGGATTCATCACAACCGGCACGCACCCGAACACCTTTGGCGTGGTACTGCTGTCCCTGGGGTGCCAGCAGACAGATCCTGAAGATGTGGCGGAGGAGATCCGTAAGACTGGCCGGCCGGTGGTGAATATCAGCATCCAGGCGGACGGCGGTGTCACCAAGGCCATCCAGGACGGGATTGCAGCTGTGGAGGATCTGAAGCGGCAGGCAGAGGCCCAGAAGCGCGAACCCTGCCCCCTCAGCGGACTGATTATCGGCGGCTATAACGGCGGATCTGACTGGACCAGCGGCCTGTCCGCCAATCCGGTGGTGGGTGAGGCAATCGATATGCACCTGTCCGCCGGCGGAAGAGCGGTGGAGGTTTGTGGCCGCGGCGGCTATCCCACCACAGCGGCTTCTTATGAGATCGGCATGCGCCTGATGGATATCGGAGATTTCTTCAATGAGGACTGCACCCGCAGAGGCGGTAAGGGCCTCTCCCAGGTCAATCCCACTCCCGGCAATAAGGCGGGCGGACTGACCACTATGACCGAGAAGAACCTGGGCAGCTTCAAAACCCAGGGACATCGCCGGATCCTGGGGATCCTGGACTGCGGTGATCCGGTCCCCGGCGCGGGAGCCTGGGGCATCAACCAGGCACAGGGCGCCAATGATGCCTATGCGTCCACCACGCTGGCCATGAGCGGATGCCATATCTGCCTCTTCACCACTGGGCGGGGCAACCCCATCGGCAACGCATGTATGACGACCATCAAGATCACAGGCAACCCCCAGACTGCGACGGCGCTGGAGGACATGATCGACTACTCCGCAGCTCCCATGCTGTATGGGGAACTGAGCCTGCAAGAAAGCGGCCGCGAGCTTTACGAGCTGCTTCTGCGTGTGGCCAACGGCGAGGAGACAAAGGCGGAAAAGCTGGGAGATTATAGCTGGACAACGCCCCACGGAACCAGTTACAACGGCGACTATTGATTTCTGCTGCGCAGGCCCCGGGTGGGATCGGAACAGACGACCGGAAGTGTATTCCGGTCGTCTGCGCTGATTTCCCGTGCAGACGGCCACGCTGTATGTTGCCATATAAAAGGAGAGACTGATTACGAAAAACAAAAAACCAAAGCTATATATTTGATGCTGGTCTCATCGCTGTCCTTTTCCATCATGCAGGTATTTGTCAAATTGAGCTCTGAAGAGGTGGGGACATTTGAGCAGACCTTCTTCCGCAATCTTGTCAGCCTGATTATTGCAGCTGTTATGGTCCGACGGGAAAACCTGCAGGTTTTTCAGGAGATCAAACGAGGGGGTTGGGCGCTTTGGGGAAGGTCGTTCTTCGGCTTTCTGGGGATCGTGCTCTTCTTCTATGCGGCCGGTCACGCCCGCCAAGCGGATGTAGCTATGCTGAACCGGGCATCTCCGGTATTTGTCACACTGCTCGCCGGTATTTTCCTGAAGGAGAAGATCACTCCCGTCAAGATCGCCTCAACGATCCTGTGTCTTGTGGGCGCATATATCGCCATGCAGCCGTCCTTCGACTCCAACCCGTTCCCGCTTCTGGCGGCTTTGCTGGCAGCGGTGGTATCCGGCATGGCTTACACCATGTTGTCCTACTGTAAAAATTTCACGCACCCATCTGCGATTATCTTCCACTTTTCCGCACTGAGTACGGTCTGCGCAGGACTGATGATGCTGCCGAATCTGGTGATTCCGTCTCCAAAGGTATTCGTGATGCTTTTGCTGATCGGCGTCTTTGCGGCAGGGGGACAGTTCTTCCTGACATACGCTTATCAGCAGGCCCCGGCCTCTGAGGTCAGCATCTATCAGTATTCCGGTGTTGTGTTCACTGCCGTGTTCAGCTATGCCTTTTTGGGAGAGACCCTGGGCAAAAGCTCCATAATTGGCGGGATTGTGATTCTGGGCGCTATATTCTGGGTGTTTGAAAACACCAGGAAAGAAAAGAACACATGATTTGAAAATCTTGTGATCACATAAGCTGCAGTTCCCTACGGAATTCCAGGCTATTCACCAATAAGCAGGGAACGTCATGGCCGTGTTCAATTTTACTGAAATGACATTTACTCTTTGCATTTTGACCTGGTCTGTACATACAGAACCCGGCGCCGGGAATTCCCGGCGCCGGGTTTTTGTGCGGATTTGGTCCCTTCACGCTTGACCGGAGGGCTGCCTTTGCCTGGGGCTCTGCCGCCGGACTCCGGGACATGCCCGTGCAGCCTTGGACGGGGCGCTTTCCGCGTTCACAGCTTTTTGACGAACAGCGCACGGATGGCGTTGAGCACTGCCAGGATCATCACACCCACATCGGCGAAGATGGCCAGCCACATATTGGCGAACCCCAGGGCCACAAGCACCAGACACGCCAGCTTGATGCCGATGGCAAAGACGATGTTTTCATAGACGATCCGCAGGCACTTGCGGGAGATCCGAATGGCCTTTGCGATTTTGGCGGGATCGTCATCCATCAGGACCACGTCGGCGGCCTCGATGGCGGCATCGGAGCCCATGGCGCCCATGGCAATACCGATATCCGCCCGGCTGAGGACCGGGGCGTCGTTGATGCCGTCCCCCACGAAGGCCAGCTTTCCCCGCTCAGAGTTGTCCAGCAGCAGTTCTTCCACCTTTTCCACCTTTCCGGCGGGGAGCAACTCGGCGCAAACCTGATCGATGCCCAGGGACTGGGCCACCTGGTCTGCCACCGGCTTGGCGTCGCCGGTGAGCATGACGGTCCTATGAACACCGGCGGACCGCAGCGCCTGGACAGCCTCCCGGGCGTGGGGCTTCACCACGTCGGAGATGACGATATGTCCGGCATACTTCCCGCCGACGGCCATGTGGATGATGGTGCCTACGCTGTGACAGGGGATGTACGGCACGCCCAGCCGGTCCATCAGCTTGTCGTTGCCGGCGGCTACCTCCACGCCGTCCACTTTGGCGATGACGCCGCTGCCGCTGATCTCCTGAACATCCGTCACCCGGCTGCGGTCGATCTCCCGGCCATAGGCCCGCTGCAGGCTTTTGCTGATGGGGTGGCTGGAAGCGCTCTCCGCCAGAGCGGCGTACTCCACCAGCTTCTCGTTCTCCATCTCATGATGGTGGATGCCGTTGACCTCAAACACGCCCTGGGTCAGAGTGCCGGTCTTGTCAAAGACCACCGTTTTGGTTTGGGACAGAGTCTCCAGATAGTTAGAGCCCTTCACCAGCACGCCGGCGTTGCTGGCCCCGCCGATGCCGGCAAAGAAGCTGAGAGGGATGCTGATGACCAGAGCGCAGGGACAGCTGGCCACCAGGAAGGTGAGGGCCCGGTAGACCCAGACGCTCCAGCCGGCGGGCAGGCCGAGAAGGAGCGTCCGGGCCAGAGGGACCAGGATGGCCAGGGCCAGGGCGGCGAAACACACGGCGGGGGTATACACCCGGGCGAACCGGGAGATGAAGTCCTCCGACCGAGACTTGCGGGAGGAGGCGTTCTCCACCAGGTCCAGGATCTTGGACACCGTGGACTCGCCGAATTCCCGGGTGGTACGGATTTTCAGCAGCCCGGTCATGTTGACGCAGCCGCTGATGATCTCGTCCCCCTCCCGGACCTCCCGGGGCAGGGACTCGCCGGTGAGGGCGGCGGTATTCAGGGTGGAGGCGCCCTCCACCACAGTGCCGTCGATAGGAACCTTCTCGCCGGGCTGGACCACAATAACGGTGCCGATGGACACCTCGTCCGGGTCTACCTGCTCCAGCTTCCCGTCCTGCTCCACGTTGGCGTAGTCCGGGCGGATGTCCATCAGCTCACTGATGTTCCGGCGGCTCCGGCCTACTGCATAGCTCTGGAACCACTCGCCGATCTGATAGAACAGCATGACGGCGATGGCCTCGGTGTAATCCCCGCTCCGCTCGTACAGGGCCAGGGCAATGGCGCCCACAGTGGCCACGGCCATCAGGAAGTTCTCGTCGAACACCTGGCGGTTTTGGATGCCCTTCAGGGCCTTTCGCAGGATGTCGTAACCTGCGATCAGATAGGGGATCAGGTACAGCCCAAACCGCATCCAGCCTGTGACGGGGAGAACATGCAGGACAGCCAGCAGGGCCGCCGCTGTCAGAATGCGGATCAGCATGATTTTCTGCTTTTTATTCATGAGGTTCACTTCCGATCTGAGCCGCTCCGTGCGGCTGATAATTCAATAAACGTTTAATTGTTTTGGGAAAGAAAACACCCCGCCTCCGGAGGGGGTGCTTTCCTGAAAAACGCGCTTACAGGTAGATTTCGCAGTCGTCCTCCACCTTTTTGCAATTTCTGCGGACCTGCTCCATCACGGCCTTGGGGTCCTGCCCCTCCGCGAATTCCACGATCATCTTCAGCGCCATGAAGTTCACGGTGGCGCTCTGGACGCCTTCGGTCTTCCGGGCGGCCTCCTCCATCTTGTTGGCGCAATTGGCGCAGTCCACATCGATCTTATAGGTTTTTTTCATATAAAAGTCTCCCTTCAGCAATTGAGCAAAACGATTAAGCAATTATTTAATCTATGGTCTTATCATACACGGGGCGGCCCCCCAAGTCAACGGGGGAGGGAGAGAATCTTCCGATTGGGCAAAAACTCCTTCCGATTGGGCCAATGCGGGGCGGCATATTTTCGCTCTTCCAGAATGGCGCGGGGTGTGGTAGAATACAAAACCAGAAGGAGGGACGACCGATGGAAGAAAAGAAGCTGCCCCACGACCATGGACAGTCCATGGAGCGGGAGCTGGAACAGATGCCCAGCGTGGACGATTTCCAGACAGTGGCTGACATCTTCAAACAGCTGGGGGACGGCAGCCGCATCCGGATTTTTTGGCTGCTGTGCCACTGTGAAGAGTGCGTCATCAACCTCTCCTCCATGGTGGAGATGAGCTCCCCGGCGGTGTCCCACCACCTGAAGCAGCTGAAGGCCGGCGGCCTGATCGTCAGCCGGCGGGACGGGAAAGAGGTCTACTATAAGGCTGCCGAGACGGAGCGGGCCCAGCTGCTGCACCACATGATTGAGGCGATGGTGGAGATTGCCTGCCCCTCGGCGTGAGGTGGGAAGGAGCGGCGGAATGAAGCAAGCGGATTGCCTGCGGATGGCTCTGGCGGAGCTGCCGCAGGGGACTATGGAGATCGTGGGGCGCCCTGCGGCCGAACCTGGGGTTTTGTTCACCGGGACATTTCAGGGAGAGACGGATGGACGGGGACGGATGGAGGTCTACCCGGTCTTTCCGGGGGTGGAGGCGTCCTTCAACACGGTCCTGGGCACCTATGCCGCCTTCCGGCACGAGGCGGCCCGGTCCACGCTGGAGATCAACCACTGCCGCCTGGGCCGGGTGGGCTGGGACCTGCGGGACGGCATGTCGGTCTATCTGGGGGAGGGCGATCTGTCCCTCCACAGTGCGGACTGCTGCGCGGATTCTGTGATGCACTTCCCGGCGGAGATGTACGCGGGGCTGATGATCTGCGTGGATTTGACCCATCTGGCGGAGTCGCCGCCCCCCATCTTGGCGGAGGCGGACTTCCAGGCCGAGAGGCTGGCGGAAAAATTCTGCGGAGGCGGGACCTTCGCCCTTCCGGCGGGACCGGAGCTGGAGGAGATCTTCCGGCCCCTGTACCGGCAGCCGGAGATGCGGCGGCTGCCCTATCTCCGGCTGAAGCTCCAGGAGCTGCTGCTGTATTTGGAGGGGCTGGAGTCCGGCGGGCGGGAGCTGACCCGGTACGGCTCCCAGCAGACGGCGCGTATCCAGGAGATCCACGCATTGCTGACCGAGCACCTGGACCGGCGGTACACCATTGAGGAGCTCTCCCACAGGTATCTGCTGAACACCTCCACCTTGAAGGAGGTGTTCAAGGCGGTGTACGGCCTGCCCATCGCCACCTATATGAAGGAGTACCGGGTGCGCAGGGCCATGGAGCTGCTGCGGGAGAGCGGCGGGAGCATCGCCGCCATCGCGGCCGCCGTGGGCTACGAGAGCCAGGGGAAATTCACCCGGGCATTCAAGGATGTGACGGGACAGCTCCCCACGGAGTACCGGCGGGAGCACCGGGGCTGACCCCGGAGTGAGATAGACGACCGGTTCCGCCGGTCGCCGGAGAGGAGGAGCGGAAGATGGCAGCAGACAGCGGGACTCGGACACTGGTCCGGCCCAGAAGGCGGATCGCCTCCCTGGATGCCCTGCGGGGCCTGACGCTGGTG
>NZ_CAKVVF010000062.1:0-4075 GCF_934833455.1 Oscillibacter sp. KLE 1728 | reverse complement strand
GAGCATGATCGCCTATCACGCTTGCTGGGACTTGGTGTATCTGTTCCACGCGGACTGGGATTGGTACCGGGGCACCGGCGCGTACATCTGGCAGCAGAGCATCTGCTGGACCTTTATCCTCCTCTCCGGATTTTGCTTCAGCCTGGGGCGGCGGCCCCTCCGGAGGGGACTGACGGTGTTCGGCTGCGGCTGGGTGGTGACGCTGGTGACGGTGCTCTTCATGCCGGAGGAGCAGATCTGGTTCGGCGTGCTGACGCTGATCGGCTCCTGCATGTTGCTGATGGTCCCACTGGAAAAACTGCTGCGGCACGTACCTGTGGGGGTGGGCCTCGCCGCCAGCGCGGCCCTGTTCACCCTGCTGCGGAACGTGAACCAGGGGACGCTGGGATTTGAGGACTGGACGCTGGGAACGGTGCCGGAGGGACTTTACCGTAATCTGCTGACGGCGTACATAGGATTTCCGCCGCCGGACTTTTTCTCCACGGATTATTTCTCCCTGCTGCCCTGGCTGTTCCTGTTCCTGGCGGGGCATTTTCTCCGCCGCCTGCTGGCCGGGCCGATGGAGCGGCTGGATCCGGACGCGCTCCGGTGTCCGCCCCTGTGTGCCTTGGGCAGGCAGTCCCTGCCGGTATATATGCTCCACCAGCCGGTAGTCTATGGGGTGCTGCTGGGCGGGGCTGCCCTGCTGGGACGGTGATATAGGACAGAATTTAGATGATGTCCTATACCGCTCCTCCGGGTGGGGGAGCGGTTTTTCTTGACGGGCCTCTGGGAGCGTCATATAGTAAACAAATGAAGAATGCCGGAGGCGAACTCCGGCACGGGAGGTTTGACAGGCATCGCGGGAAAGGACAGGTCATGCTGGAGAAAGCGGGAAAAAACAGCGGAGACAACCGGCGGGACAACCGCGGATTGGTCCTGCGCATGGTTGCCACCGGCGCATGCCGGACCCGGCGGGATCTGGTGGTGAGAACGGGCTTGAGCAAAATGACCATCTCCAATATCGTGGGTGAGATGATCGACGGGGATGTCCTGCGAGAGAGCGAGGTGGTGTGCAGCGAGGAGCCGGGGCGGAACCCCGTGCGCCTCCGGCTCTCACCCGAAGCGCCGAAGGCAGCGGGCGTGGCGTTCCTCCCGGGCCGTTGTGAGAGTGTTCTGTGCGGGCTGGACCTCCGGGTATTCCGGCGGGCTGGCACGGACCTGCCGAAGGACGCTCCGGAGGCGGTGCGGCGGGAGACCGCTCTCAGGCTGTTGGACAAGATGCTGTCCGGGACGGCTGGTGTACGGGCCATCGGCTTGGCGGCGGACCTGCCCTGGCGGCCCGGCGGGGAGCAGATGTGTCCCTCGGAATCCGTGCGTCCGGCAGTCCGGGAGCGGTACGGCCTCCCGGTATTCCTGGAGGACACCTGCCAGAGCGCTCTGCTGGTGGAGAGCCTGTTCGGCAGGGCCCGGAACTGCCGGGACGTGCTGTTTGTCAGCCTGGGGGACCGGGTGGGCAGCGCGGTCCTCAGCGGCGGGCAACTGTGCAGGGGCCGGGGAGGACGGCCCCTGGGGCTGGGCCATGTCACCATCTGCGCCGGTGGCCGTCCCTGCCGGTGCGGCGGCCGTGGCTGCCTGGAGCTGTACGTTCGTTCGCCGGAGGTGCTGAAAAAACTGTATCATCGAACGGGACTGGAGGCTTCCTACGCCGATTTCTGCCGGATAACCGGCAGCGGGGAAGTAGACCGGGTGTTCCGGGAGACCGTGGACTTTCTGGCTGCGGGGATCGCCAGCGCCCTGAATCTGCTGAACAGCGAACTGGTGTTGCTGGGCGGCGACGGACTCTGCTGGACCGACCGGCACGTGGCGGATCTGGAATCCGCCATCGCCCGCCTGCGCCCAGCGGATGGGGGCGGCAGAGTCCTGGTGAGAAAGCCGCGCTTCCTGGGGGAGGGAGTGCTTCTGGGGGCGGCCTGCGGCGGGATCGCCCGGATCTTCTCGGGGGAGCTACCTCTTCAAAACGGGTGATTTCCCGGGGCGGCTTGCCGCAATATCGGAAATCCCACAAAAAGTACATTTTTCTCCTATAAAAACATCAGCTAAACGATTGACATTGAACGCTGGAAATGGTTTAATAATCGATGCGAATGATTGCAAAACCACCTCAGACAAGGAGGACCACTGGTGGACCTTTACAGCGTTGGCGAGATGCTAGTTGACTTTTTGCCGGGCAGTGAGCCCGGAAGCTATATTCGAAACGCCGGGGGCGCCCCTGCAAATGTGGCCATCGCCGCCGCCCGGAACGGGTTGGAGGCGGCCATGTGCTGCTCTGTGGGGGATGACGACTTCGGGCGGTACCTGCTGGGCACCCTCCGGGAAAACAGGGTGCGCTGTATCCGGCGGGAGCCCTGCCGGGAGGCGGTCACCACCATGGCGTTTGTCTCTTTGACGGAGGAAGGGGAGCGGAGCTTCACCTTTGTCCGCAAGCCTGGAGCGGATATGTTCCTTCGGGAGGAGGACGTACGGGAGGCGGACATCCGGGACACGGTGATCGTCCACGCCGGGTCGTGTTCTCTCTCCGCCTCCCCGGCGGCAGAGGCCACGGCCAAGGCCCTGCACCTGGGGCGGGAGATGGGCAGGCTGGTGAGCTTTGATGTGAATTACCGGGACATGATGTGGAACGGCAGTCAGGAGGCCTGCGCCGCAAAGGTGCGGGAGATCCTGCCGGACGTGGATCTGCTGAAGATCTCGGAGGAGGAGGCCGATATGCTGGGGGGCGAGGCGGAGCTGCCCGCCCTTATGGAGCGGTACGGATTGACGCTGGTGGTGCTGACCCTGGGCGGTCAGGGTGCCAGAGGATATTTCCGGGGGCGGCGCCTCGCTGTCCCGGGTCGGCGGGCCCACTGCGCGGATGCAACCGGCGCCGGAGACGCCTTCTGGGGCGGAATGCTGTCTCAGATGCGATTCCGGGGTGTCACCCAGGCGGAGCAGCTGACGGAGCCGCTGGTGCAGGAGGCGCTGGAGTACGGCAACGTCAGCGGATGGCTCTGTGTTCAGGGCAGAGGGGCGATCCCCTCCCTGCCCACCCGGCAGGAGATCGAGCGGCATCTGGTGTAAATGCGGGATTTTTACCGAAAACCGGGAAAAATTTATTGACAAAAAGAAGACGGGCTTTTATAATAAAACGTGCAAGGGAGCTTCCGCGAGGAGGCTGAGATGAGGGGCCGGTCCCTCGACCTGACCTGATGTGGGTAATGCCAACGTAGGGACGCAGCACAAGCTATTCGTGCGGAGTCTCTTCCGCACGGAAGAGATAGGATTGGAGCGAAGGCGGGGTGTCCCAAAGGGGACCCCGCCTTTTTGCATGGGGCGGACCGGCCATTGGATAGGAGGAATACGAATGAGAACGACACAGCGGCTGTACGAGGCCGCCCATCCCATCTGGGAGCAGTGCCATGACCATCCCTTTGTCCGGGGGATTGGAGACGGCAGTCTGGACCTGGAGAAGTTCCAGTGGTTCCTGCTGCAGGACTATCTGTACCTGTTCGACTACGCCCGGGTGTTCGCCTACGGTGTGGTGAAGGCCCGGGATCCCGGCCTGATGCGGACCTTCTCCGCCAATGTGGACGCGATTCTGGGCGGGGAGATGAAGGTCCACCGGGCCTACATGGCTCGGTTGGGCATCACGGAGGAGCAGGTGTTTTCTGTCCAGCCGGCCCTCTCCAATTTGTCCTATACCCACTACATGCTCTCCTGTGCCGCCGCGGGCGGGCCGGCGGAGATCATCGCCGCCATCCTCTCCTGCTCCTGGAGCTATGCGGAGATCGGCACGCGCTTGGCGGCCATCCCCGGCGCGGCGGACCACCCCTTCTACGGCGAGTGGATCCGCAGCTACGCGGGGGAGGACTACCAGAAAACCAACGACGCGCTGGTGGAGCTGATGGACACCCTGGCGGAGAGCTGCACGGAGGCGGAATACCAGCGGCTGGAGGAGATCTTCGTCAACTGCAGCCGGTATGAGCTGGGCTTCTGGGAGATGGCCTGGACGCTGGAGCGATGACCATGCTGGAATTTCAGAACGTCTCCTATCAGTACC
>NZ_CAKVVF010000061.1:0-11559 GCF_934833455.1 Oscillibacter sp. KLE 1728 | reverse complement strand
TAAGATAAACCTGCCGCTGGCAGCGCCTTTGGCGAACCGGCAGGACAGTTGCGTTCTTCCGCCGGATCTGGTACGATACGAAAAAAAGGCCGGCGTCTCCGGCGGAAAGAGAGCGTCTGTATGGAACCGGGATTCATCGATCTGACGGCGGAAAACATCGCCGATCAGCACCTGTGCTGCATCATCCGCAGCAAAAAGCCCCACCCCGGCGTGGAGGCTAAACGCCGGTGGCTGGTGGACCGCCTGCCGGAGGGGCACGTCTTCCGGAAACTGGATGTCAAGGAAAAGGTCTTTATCGAGTACGCCCCTTTGGAGACCGCCTGGGTCCCTGTAGAGGGGGACAACTATCTGTACCTCTACTGCCTCTGGGTGGCCGGTGCATACAAGGACAAGGGGTACGGCCGGGCGCTGATGGAGCACTGCCTGGCGGACGCCCGGGACCGGGGAAAATCCGGCATCTGCATGCTGGGGGCGGAAAAACAGAAGGCCTGGCTCTCCGACCAGTCCTTCGCCCGGAAGTACGGCTTTGAGACGGTGGATGAAACGGGCTATGGCTACACCCTGCTGGCCCGATCCTTCGACGGTACCCTCCCCCGCTTTACGGACCAAGCCAGGGCGGGGACCATCGGTGAAAAGGCGCTGACGGTCTATTACAGTGACCAGTGCCCCTATGTGGCCAACAGCCTGGAGATCATCCGGCAGGTGTGTGGAGAGGCCGGGGCTCCGTATTCTCTGGTGCCTGTGGACACATTGGAGAAGGCCAAGGCTCTTCCCTGCGTGTTCAACAACTACGCCGTGTTTTACGGCGGTGCCTTACAGACGGTGAACCTGCTGGACGCCGCTTCTCTACGGCGGCTGCTGAAGCGGTAAAGCTGCCCTTTTCCGCCGCCGCAACCGATTGTTGCCGGATAGTTGGTGGTCAAAGGAGTTGAATTCTGGTAGCATAAAGTCTGAAAGGAGGTGTGTCCATGACCACGCTGGGTCAGCGGATCAGGGAACACCGCCGACGGGCAGGCTTGTCCCAGGAGGCTCTGGCCCGCCGGATGGATGTCAGCCGCCAGGCGGTTACCAAATGGGAGTCCGGCCAGAGCGCCCCCAGCACGGAGAACCTCTTCCGCCTGGCGGAGCTCTTCGGCACCACGGTGGACCTGCTGCTCCCATCAGAGGAGGCGGACGCTCCGGCGGCAGAGGCACCTCCACCCCTGTGGTCCCGGAGCCGCCGGCGTCCCCGGGTCCTGGCGGCTCTGGCGGTAACTGCGGGGTATCTTGTCTTTTACCTGCTGGGCCGCATCCTCTGGTGCCCCCTGGAGGACAGCTCCCTGCTGGGCTGGCTGCTGTGGGAGCGGCCCAGCGGCGGGGAGAGCTATCTCTACGGCTGGCTCCTCAGCAGCGGTCTCTTCTGGTGGGCCATGGCCCTCTCCGCCCTGACGGCGCTGCTGGGGCGGTACCGGCTCTCCTGCACCACCTGCGCCTATTTTCTCATTGGATTTTTGATGGGGCTGGTTCTGGGGCCCCACCCGGCGGGAGCGGCCATGGGACACGGGCACTACGGCTGGGCCTTCTGGGGATGCATCTATCTGCTGTCCCTCCCCATGGGGCTGCTGGCGGAACGGGCGGGACGGAAGGGCGTGACGTTCGCTTCCCGCCGGGGACGGCTGCTGGCGGCGGGACTGGTCCTGTGCCCGCTCCTGTCCGCCGTTCTGGCGGCGTTGGCAAAAGCGCCCTGAAATTTGTAAAAAGAGTCCGGAGAGAATGCACACCCTGCATCCTCTCCGGACTCCTTTTTACGGCCGGACTGCACGCTATTCCAGCAACCAGTCCTCCACCACATCCCGCGCCGCGACGGGCGTCACGCTCCCCCGCATCAGCTTGGACAGCAGCGACAGGATCCCAGACTGCGAGGCGGTGATCCCCGGGATCTCCGTCCGCTCCCCGCCGCTCTCCACGCGGATGCCGTAGCACTCCCAGAGGGCGTCCCACTCCTCCACCAGCAGAAAGTAGTCCACCGGTACGCCGCGGCACGGCCTTCTTCCTACCAGGAAGGCCCGCACCTCGATTTCCTCCTTCTGTCTGTTGTCACACACGAACAAAAAAATTGTAGCACTGCCGTTTGGGGGAATGCTGTCGAACCCTGTCGATGGCCCGGCTTCCTCCCGCTTTTTACTGAGTTTTCACCATTCGGGAAAGGAACTCCTCCCGGCTGTATAACAGGTTCAACGCCTCTAACATGCCGTTGGGCGTCAGGTGCTCCGGCAGGTCCAGCTGCTTCAGCAGCGCCCGGCGCTTCGCGGCGCTGTCGGTTCCGCCGGTGAGGCCCAGGGCGAACAGATCCGCCTTGGTGATAGGGTCTCCCGGACACTCCGTCGCCCCCTCGTCGGCGAAGGTGGCGCCCGCCCGGCGCAGGGCCTCCAGCAGCACGGCGGGCCTCATACCCTCCACGCCCAGCTTGCCCTCTTTGCCGGGGGTCCGCTTGCGGCGCTCCTTGCCTGGGATGTCCGGGATATATGCCTGCTTCACCCGATCCTGTGGGAGGGCACCCTTCAGATAGTTCCGGATGACGAACCCTGCCCCATCGCTGTCCGTCAGCACGATGAGCCCCCTCTGCTCCGCCAGGCGGCGGAGAAAGGCCAGCTTCTCCCGGTCGTTGAACACGGCGAAGCCGCCCAGTGTGATGATGGTAGCGTCCACCACCTGACTGAGGGCGTTTTTGTCGTAGCGGCCCTCTACCACAATGACCTCTCGGATCGCTTTCTTCATCGCCGCTGCGCCCCCAGACGCACCAGCAGCAGCTTCAGCTCGCCCACGGCGTCCACGCCCTTCTCGCTCTTCATCCGCCGGTCCAGCACCTGGCACATCTGCACCGCGTCGGCGCACCAGGCGGCCGTGGTCTTTTTGGCGGCGGAGAGCAGGAGTTTGGCCGGATAGTCGCTCTTCATCTCCCACAGCTCCATGAGCCAGTATTTGTCCTTGCCGCTGTCAATGGCCATCCGGGCGGTATAGATGCGCCGGAGCTGGCTGCCCAAAGCCGCCAGGATCATGATGGGCTCTGTCTGCATTTTCAGCAGATCCCCCAGGATGCGGGCCGCCCCGTCGTAATTCCCCTGGAGCACCGCGTCGGACAGGCGGAACACCTCCGCCGACAGCACCGGATCCGCCACAGCGTCGATGTCCTTCTGGGTGATGGCCCTGCCTTTGGCATAGGCGCCGATCTTTGCGATCTCCGGCACCAGCCCCGTCATCAGACCGCCGCAGGTGAAGATCAGGTACTCCGCCGTCTGACGGTCGATCTCCTTCCCCAGGGCCTTGAACCGCCGGGCGATCCACACCACCAGGTCGCTGTTGTCCGCCGGACGGAACTCCACCGCTTCCACGTGGTCGGTGACGGCCTTGTACAGCTTCTTCATGGTGCGGTTGGGCTTGTATTCCACCGTGTCGTAGAGGAACACCACGCAGCAGTAGGGCGGCACATCCTCCAAAAAGGCGATCAGCTTTTCCCGCTGCTCCTCGTTCAGCTTGAACAGGTCGAAGTCCGACACCACGATCAGCGTCCGCTCCGCCATCATGGGCATGGCCTCCGCCGTCTCTGCCAGGGTCTGGACCGTCAGGTCCTTCCCCTCCAGGGTGTGGTAGTTGAACTCCTCAAACCCGGCGGGGACCAGCTTCTTCCGCAGCTCTTTGAGATAGTACTCCCGGAGATACGTCTCCTCCCCGTAGAAGATGTAGGCGTTCCCCGCCGTTCCCGCGGCCAGGTCGTTTTTCAGTTTCTGAAAGGCCTCGTTGGCCTTGGATGTCTTTTTCGCGTATGCCATGGTGTCTCCTCAATTCACAGATAGATGGACGGTACCCTGCTTGTCCGTCCGGTAGATCTCCACGTCTGCCAGCACCAGGCGGCGGAGGGCGTCCTCCGTGGGGTGGCCGTAGCTGTTGTCCCCCACGCTGATGATGCCCGTCTCCGGCGTCAGGGCCTCCAGCAACTCCTTCGAGGTGGAGGATTTGGAGCCGTGGTGGCCTACTACCAGGGCCTCGATGTCGGGCAGATCATGGTCGGCGATCAGCTGCCGCTCCGCCGCCATGTTCCGGTCCCCGGTAATCAGCAGGTCGTAGTCGCCATAGGTGCACAGGACGGCCAGCCCCTGTTCGTTGTCGCCCTCCACGTCCCCCGGCGGGTAGATGGTGAGGCTGCTCTCCCCCAGGGTGTAAACCGTCTCCGCCTCCACGTATTGAATGTCCACGCCGTGGTTCCGGGCGGCCAGCTCCACCCGGAACCGCGCCCCTGCATCGTCGGACACGTCCGGCAGGAGCAGAGTGTCCACCCGCGCTCTTGCCAGCAGCTCCGCCACGCCGGAGATGTGATCGTAGTCATAGTGGGTCAGAATCAGATAGTCCAGCGTCCCACAGCCCATGGTGGCCAGGTGATCCGCCGCGATGCCGCCGGCGTCGTACCAGCTGTTGCGGCTGCCGCAGTCCACCAGGGCAAATTTCCCGCCGGAGGTCAGCAGCACGCTCTCCCCCTGCCCCACGTCCAGCACATAGGCGTCCAGGCCGCCCCGGGTGTAGTGGGGCGCGCCCAGCCGCACCGTCACCGCCAGGGATACCGCCGCCAGCACACCGGCCACGGCATACTTCCGCCGGGCCTTGGGCCGCAGGAAAAAGGCCGCGGCGAAGAGGACATACAGAAATACCAGCCAGTATTTCAGATACGGGTTGGTGAAGTACAGGGCGTGGTGGGGGACAGACGCCAGAACCCCGGATATCCAGAGGATATACCGGGTCAGCAAAGCCGGCACGAAACCGATCACCGTCCCCAGGGGTACCCAGAGGAAGCTCGCCAGGACTGCCCCAAGCCCCAGCGTGAACACAAGGCTGGAGGCTGTCAGGCACAGCAGGTTGCTTACCGGAGAGATCAGTACCAGCGACCCGAAGTAGACAGCGCACAAGGGCACCGTGAATGCCATGGCCCCCACGGTGGCCGACAGGCTGGAAACCAGCAGTCGGCAGACCTTCCCACTCGGTCTCTCCCCCAACAGCAGGTCCTGGAGCTTCGGCGTCAGCCAGAGAAGCCCCGCCATGGCTCCGAAGGACAGCTGCAGGCTGATGGAGGCCGCCGCAAAGGGGTTCGCCAGCAGGATCAAAAACAGGGCGGCGGACAGCGTGGTGGGCGGGTCGCTGTCCCGCTGAAACAGGGGTGCCGCCAGCACGAACACCACCATGATGCAGGCCCGGACCACCGAGGGACTGGCCCCGGTCAACAGCGTATAGAACATCAGGACGGGCAGCGCCAGCGCCGCCGCCAGACGGTGCCGGTGCCGTCCTGTGAGCAGCAGAATCAGCGTCATCAGAAAGCCGCAGTGCAACCCGGACACGGCCAGGATGTGGCTGAGTCCCGCCTCCGACAGGTCGGACCGGGCTTCTTCCGACAATCCGGACGTGTCCCCGGTGAGGATGGCGCTGAGGAACGCGGCCTCATCTCCGTCAAACAGCGCCGTCACCCGGTTCTGCATGGCCCGGGCCGCATGGGCGGGCCACCACCGTGGCGAGCCGGCGGATCCCTCACCGTAGACGGCTTCGTCTCCCCGCTGGTAGGCCAGCAGGAACACTCCCTGAGCGGTGAAGTTGGTAATGGTATCCTCCCGAAGCCGGGCGGAATCCTGAAATTTCACCTGTGCCGCCACTGTCTGTCCCGGCTCCAGATCCAGCAGGTCCGCCCCGCCGTAGCAGACCACCTTGCCCAGGGGAACCCCCTCCAGCTTCACTGTCACCTTGGCGCCGTAGTCCGTGGGGACGGCGTACTCCAAAAGAGTCATGGAAGCGGTGCCCTCGCTGCCGGACAGGGCCGCAAGAGGCGCCCGTACAGCATAGCTGTACAGCCAGTTCCACCCCAGGGCCAGGGCCAGCCCCGTGCCCACCAGCAACACCCGCTTCCGCCAAAGTCCCGGCAGCAGCAGGGCGAGGCAGGCCGCGGCAAAGAAAACTGCCGCCACGGGCAGAAGAAGCCTCTCCGGCAGCAGATACTGGGCCAGACAGATCCCCAGAGCGAAGGACACGGTGAACGCGGCCAGCTTGCGCATGGTCTCTCCTCTTTTCCATCCTGCCAAACAGCTCGTCCAGCGGCTGCCCAGAACAGCGGGCAGGCTGCAAAAGAGCCGCAATTTTGCTCTCTCCGCCGGATCCATGCATAGGCCGCCGGGATTCACGGCACCTGCGCCGTTGCCCCGTGTCAGCCCTTTGGCCGGACGCGCTTTCTCCCAATGATTCTGCTTTCCCGCCTCGCCCCAGCCGATCACAGCTGTTTGGAAAAATGGGGAAAGAGAAACCATTTGGGTACATTATACCGGGAACCGGCGGGAAATACCAGCCCTTTTTCCATAAATCATGTTCCCTGCTCTTGACGGCTCTCTCCGCCCGGCGTAAGATAGCAGTAATCAGTGGAAATTCTTCCACCAAAAAAGAGAGGAGCGTTGATCATGAAACGCATTCTGACCATACTGGCCGCGACCTTGCTGCTGACTGCGGCAATGGCCGGGACCGCCTCCGCCTCTTCCTACGACTCCGTTGCGGAGGAATTGTCCGCCATCGGCGTGTTCCGGGGCACCGCCGGCGGCTTTGAGCTGGACCGCGCCCCTACCCGTTCCGAGGCCGCCATCATGCTGGTGCGGCTCTACGGCGCCGAGGACGAGGCCAAAGCCGCCTATGAGGCGGGAGAGATCTCCATGCCCTTCACCGACGTGAGCGAAACCGCGGCCCCCTCCGTCGCCTGGCTGTACAGCCAAGGCATCACCAACGGCACCTCCGCCACCACTTTCGGCGCATCCAGTCCGTGCAGCGCAAAAATGTATTGCGCCTTCCTGCTGCGGGCACTAGGCTATGAGGACGGCGTGGACTTCCTGTACGCAGACACGCTGGACTTCGCCATGCTCCACGGCCTGTTCAACCTCTCCATGCTGGACGCCGCCCCCTTCCTGCGGGACGATCTGGCTGCCGTCACCTACCAGGCCCTGGGCGCTGATCTCAAGGACGGCAGCACCTATCTGCTGGCCAGCCTGGTGGAGAGCGGCGCCATTGACGCCGAGGCCGCCCGGCCCATTACCGAGAAAATCGAGGCCTACCGGGCCCTGACCGCCGCCAGCCAGGCCTCCTCCACCGGCATCGACGCGGACTATACCATGAATATGGGGATGGACATTGCCGTTGACGGCTCCGATGGGACCGAGACCATCCACGAAACCATGTCCGTGGCCGTCTCCGGAAACGGCCGCATCCAGATGATTCTGAAAGACCCGCTCCAGCTGGCCATTTCCATGAACATGAACATGGAATCCAACACGGCAGGCGCCGGCCCCGATGTGACCATGCAGGATCAAGTCTCTGTTCAGGAGTGGATGCAGGACGGCTGGGTCTATATCCAGGAGGAGATGGACGGAACCACAGACCGGTACAAATATCCGGTTGGCAACATGGACGGGTTCGCGGAGTTTTACCAGGAGATGCTGCAGATCAGCGGCCAGATGAACAGCATGATGCTGCCCATGATCGACTCCATCGACGTCTCCCGCACGGGCTCCCGCACCGTATACACCATGAAGATGGATGACAGCCTGAACAGCCTTCTGGAGGATCTGCTGACGGCCTTGCAGGAAGAGCTTGCCGCCATGGAGAGCCCGGTGGACCTCACCGCAGATCTGCAGAGCTGCACATACGTCTACACCGTCGGTTCCGACGGAGAGCTGGAGTCCTGCACCGCGGACTTCGACCTGGATCTGGTGCTGGGCCTGCCTGTCACGGAGACCGAAAATGCGCAGATTACTGCCAAGCTCCAGATGATGGATGTCAACGCCACCGGCGATGATGTGCGCATCTCTTATCCCAGCTTCTCCAACTTTGAGGACCTGACCCCGGCCCTCTCCGGCGGTGAGCTGTAACCCCCCCTTCTAATTCAGTAAGAGAGCGCCGCGAGCAAAGCTCGCGGCGCTCTCTTATGCTCCAACGGACGGCAAATCAGGAAATTGAAATCATTTTGCCTCAGCGGTACAGTTGCCCCTCTCGAAGGCCGCATCAGCCCGGAGGCCACGTCATATCTCTGCCGCTCAGTACATGGAAGTGCAGATGAAACACGCTCTGCCCCGCCTGCTCGCCGATGTTGGAGACCACCCGGTAGCTGTCCAGCCCCTTTTCCTTTGTCAGCTTGGCAATGACCTCGAAGATATGAGCCACCACTGTGCTGTTGTCTGCGGTGATCTCAGACACAGAGCCGATGTGGGCCTTGGGTACCACCAGGAAGTGGGTGGGTGCCTGGGGATCAATGTCATTGAAGGCGTAGCACACGTCGTCCTCGTAGACCTTGCTGCTGGGGATCTCCCCGGCAACGATCTTGCAGAATAGGCAATCGGACATTTTCAAACCTCCTTTGATGTGATCGGTATAAACTGATGATAAACGGGATCGTAGCGATAGTCAACCCCCGCCAGCGTCTCCCGCAGGGACTGCTCGTCCGCATCCAGGGACGCGCACAGATCCTCCAGGTCCGCATACTGGTCCCGGAGGCGGGCGTTGAGGAAGCTCAGAAGAATGTAGGGGTCCTTGGGCAGCAGCATGGCAGCCCCCTTTCTCTGTAAAGGGAAATTACTTGCGATATTCTGAAAGTAAATAATTTTACCGCACGGGTGTGTAGTTGACGGATGCTTCCTCCTCTGTGGTCTCCAGCTTGAAGATCACGGGGCGGAGCCCATCGTTGCAGGAGCAGATGGCCACGCCGGGCCTGCGGATCCAGTCGCCGTAATAGAACAGACCCTCTCCCGCCCCGTGGGCCAGGGCGAACACATACTGATAGATAGCCTTCCAGGCCTCGTCACAGAGGCCATCCGGCTTGGCGTAGTCGGCGTAGAACACCTGGCCTTCCCGCAGCATGGGGCAGGGGCCCAGCCCTTCAGCGCCGTATTCCGCCGCCAGCTCTTCATCCAGGGTGGTTTTCAAGACGGTGATCTTGACTTTTTTCATGGATCGTCCTCCTGGTAAAGATCAAATGTGATAGGTGGAAATTCAAACAGGGGCTTTTCCTTCCTCTGCATCCCCCGCTTGGGCTTCTCCAACCCCAGTGTGTCATAATACGCGTCGGAGAAATTCAGGACCGACGGGTCAAAGCCCGTCTGGAGCTCCTTCACCCGCTGGAATGGGTCCCGGGACCGGATGTGGAATGTCTCCGCCAACAGGTCCAGGGACGCGTCCCGGCTCTTGAAGTCCTCCTCGCAGCCCGGCCAGGTGTTGGCATCGTTGTCCTCCAGAAGCTTCCGGAACCGGGTCGCGTCCAGCATGAAGATTTGCGCCAGAGGACTGGTACATTTGCAGTAGAGCAGATGGGACACAAACTCCCGGAAGTCCGCCCCCACCGGCAGCACAAAGGTGCCCTCTTCTGCCAGCTCCGGCTCCACGCAGTACACCGCCTCATCCCCCGGCAGGAGGACGAAGTGCGTCCCGCAACTGCCCCAGCCAATGATCTCGGCATTTTCCGGGGTACAGAAATACCGTACCGGGTCGGCGCCTGTCTCCGGTTCCAGCTCCAGCATGGAGAAGTCCAGAGGCAGGCCGAAAAACGTCTTGACGTCCTCTCGAGTTGACATAAAGTTCTCCCACTCCACTCTGCTCCCGCCAGGCCTTTGCCCGGCGAGGCCCCGGGGAAGGTGTCATCTACAGCTTACTTCAGCTTTTCCGCCACAAAATCATCCACGGTGGCCAGTGCATCATCCAGCTTCAGCAGGTCACTGCCGCCGCCCATGGCGCTATCAGGCTTGCCGCCGCCCTTGCCGCCGCAGATGGCGCAGACACTCTTCACCAAGTCGCCGGCCTTGATGCCGCGCTTCACCGCCTCGGGACCGCAGACTGCCAAGAAGGTGATCTTCTCCCCATTGGCAGAAGCCAGCACTGCCACAACATCCGGGGCCTTGTCCCGCAGGAAATCGCCCATCTGCCGCAGGGCGTTCGCATCCATGCCGTTACGGATAGCGGTCAGGACCTTCAGGCCGCCCACGTTCTTGGCGGCGGTCAGGAATTGCCGGGCCTCGCCCAGGGACGCCTCGGACTTGAACTTCTCCAGCTCATGGCGCAGCTCCTTCATCTCCGCTGCCTGCTGCTCCGCCTTGGCGGCCAGCTCACCGGGTGTTGTCTTCAGCACTTGAGCGGCGTGGAACAGCAGCTCCTGATTCTTGTTCATGGTGTCCAGGCTCAGTCGGCCCACCGTGGCCTCGATCCGGCGGACGCCCGAGGCGACGGAGCCCTCGGACTTGATGCGGAAGGGACCGGCCTTGGCGGTGTTGTCCAGATGGGTGCCGCCGCAGAACTCCATGGAGAAGTCGCCCATCTCCACCACGCGGACGATATCGCCGTACTTCTCACCGAACATGGCCACGGCGCCCTTCTTTTTGGCCTCCTCGATGGGCAGCACCTCCGTCGCCACGGGGTAGCCCTCCAGGATGGCGTCGTTCACCAGCTTGTCGATCTGAGCCAGCTGCTCCGGGGTGATAGCCTCAAAGTGCGTAAAGTCAAAGCGCAGCCGGTCCGGCTCCACCAGGGAGCCCGCCTGATGCACATGGTCGCCCAGGACCTTCTTCAGGGCAGCGTCCAGCAGGTGCGTGGCGCTGTGAGCTCGCATGATGGCCTTCCGGCGCTCCACGTCGATGGATGCGGTGACGGTCTCCCCCACGCTGAGGGTGCCGGAGACCACCTTGCCGGAGTGCATGAACTTGCCGCCCTTGTTCTTCTGAACATCCGTCACCTGGAAGGTGCCATTGGGTCCCTGAATGGTGCCGTGGTCTCCCACCTGGCCGCCCATCTCGGCATAGAACGGCGTCTGGTCCAGCACCAGGATGCCCTCCACGCCCTGAGCCAGCTCGTCCCGCAGTTCCCCGTCGGCCACCAGGGCCAGGACTCTGCCCTGCTCGCTGGAGCGATCATAGCCTACGAACTCCGTGGCGGGCATGTCCTTGCCGAACTCGATGCCTGCCCAGCCCAGGTCGCCCAGGGCCTCCCGGGCCTTGCGGGCGCGGACCTTCTGCTCTTCCATCAGAGCCTTGAAGCCCTCCTGGTCCACGGTCATGCCGGCCTCCTCCGCCATCTCCACGGTCAGGTCGATGGGGAAGCCGTAGGTGTCGTACAGCTTGAAGGCGTCAGCGCCGGAGAACACGGTCTCCCCCTGGGCCTTGTGGGCGGAGAGCATATCGTCATAGATCTTCATGCCGGCGTCCAGGGTCTTGGCGAAGTTCTCCTCCTCCGTGCGGATGACCTTGGTGATATAGGCTTGCCGCTCCCGCAGCTCGGGATAGTGGCCCTCGTTCTCATGGACCACGGTGTCGCACACCTCATATAAGAAGGGATGGTTCACTCCCAGCAGCTTGCCGTGCCGGGCGGCCCGGCGCAGCAGGCGGCGCAGCACATAGCCCCGGCCCTCGTTACTGGGCAGAACACCGTCACAGATCATGAAGGTGGCGGAGCGGATATGGTCGGTGATGACCCGCAGGGAGACGTCGATCTTGTCGCTCTGCTCGTACTTGGCGCCGGTGATCTCGCTGA
>NZ_CAKVVF010000060.1:0-11991 GCF_934833455.1 Oscillibacter sp. KLE 1728 | reverse complement strand
GTACAGCTCCGCGTCCAGATCGGCATCCTCTGGAGAAACACCATTTTTCACCCGGGAGACGGCCTGGAGCAGCGATTTTCCGCCGCCCTTTCGGCCGGACTCCCGCAGCACCTGCTCCGCGATGGTCAGGGCCTCGCCGGGGCTGATGAGCCGCACGTCGCCAAGCAGTTTCAGACAGATGGCGTGGAAGGTGCCGATGGTCATGGCCGCCACCGCCCGCTTGCCGCCCAGACGCTGTTCCAGCCGGGCGCGCATTTCTGCCGCTGCTTGATTGGTGAAAGTGACGGCGGTAATCTCCCCGGGGCGGACGCCCCGCTCCTCCACCAGCCAGGCGATCCGGGCCACCAGGGTGCGGGTCTTGCCGGTGCCGGGGCCCGCCGTCACAGCGGTTACCGGCGCGGTGGAGGTGACGGCCTCCAGCTGCGGGGGATTCAGCGCCTCCGGCTGGGGAGCAGCCGGGGCCGCTTCCGGCGCCAAAACGCGCTGCAGCTCCCGGCGGGGCTTGGATTTGCGCACAGGCAGGTCCAGGCCAAACAGAGAGATCTGCCCGCTGAACCGGGCGATCTCACCGGGGGTCAGCAGGGAGATGACGCCGTACTCCCCGTCAAAGCCCGCCCGGCGCTCCACCTGCCCGGCCCGCAGGCGGCGGATGCCCTCCGCCACGCAGGGGCCGGCCGTGTGGGCGATGTCCTCCACAGGCACCTCCCGCAGGATGGAGAACTCCGGCCCCAGGGCATGGAGCATCTGCTCGTACAGCGCCTGGGTATTCTTCCCGGCGGCGGAGACTCCGGTGGAGGCGGCGATCACCTCCGGCAGGGGCGCCAAACTCTCAAAGGGTTTGGCACCCACGGGACGAAACCCTGCAGGACGGTCCGCCAGGGCCTCCACCCGGTGCTCCACGCCGATGGTCAGTTTCTTCCCGCAAACGGGGCAGACGCCGCCCAGCGCCGCCGTCTCCGCCGGGGTCAGGCAGACGCCGCAGTTCCGGTGGCCATCCAGGTGGTACTTGCCCTCCTCGGGGAAGAACTCCACCGTGCCCTGGAATCCCTCTCCGGTGCGGATGGCCCGGACCAGCTCCGGGTAGGTGAGGCCGGTGTCCAGAAGATCCGCCTCCCGGCCCAGCTTGGAGGGGGAATGGGCGTCGGAGTGGGAGACCAGGGTGAGTCCGTCCAGGGCAGAGACCCGCCAGTTCATGGGCGGATCAGAGGAGAGGCCCGTCTCCACCGCGTGGATGTGGCCGGTCAGATCCCCGAAGCACTCCTCCATGGTATCGAAGCCGGAGAAGGCGCCAAACAGAGCGAAGTGGGGCGTCCAGATGTGAGCGGGGATGAATTCCGCGTCCGGGCAGGTGTCCAGGGTCAGCTCCAGCAGGTCCCGGCTGTCCAGCCCCAGAATGGGCCGTCCGTCGGAGTGGATGTTGCCGATGGCCTCCAGCCGGGCGGAGAGCTCGTCCGCCGCCTCCAGAGAGGGCAGCAGGATCAGGTTGTGGACTTTCCGGGTTCTGCCGTGGCGCTTGTAGATGCAGCTGATCTCCCCGGTGATAACGAACCGGGGCGCCTCGCCCGGGGCGACATCCGGCAGGCGCAAATCCTGGCGCAGGGTATAGACGCCCTCTCCGGCGGGCACCAGCTGCTCCCGCAGCTCGGCGCGCCAAGCGGGGTGGGTGAAGTCCCCGGTGCCCACCATTCGGATGCCCTTTCGCCGGGCCCACCAGTCCAGGTGGGGGAGATCTCCGTCCTTACTGGTGGCCCGGGAAAAGCGGGAGTGGATGTGGAGGTCGGCAATGTACATGGAAGTCCTCCTCTGTCGAATCAAGTCGATTCCATTATAATCTCTTCTGTCCGGCGGTGCAAGGCGGAGAAAAGCAGTCCGGCGTGTTCCGCCGGGCTGCTGAAAAAATCATTTATGGGTTCTGCCTGCCGGAGGGCATGCGCTTCGGGACGCGAGCCAGGCGCGGGAACACTGCCCGGAACAGGGAGGAGGCCAGGATGACCCCAACCGCCAGGGCGGCCGCCATGCCCAGAGTGCCCAGCAGGGCGCTGAGGAATTGCTCTGTGTCGCCCTCCAGACAGTAGCCCATGGCGTAGTAGATGCCGCCGCCGGGCACCAGGGGCAGCAGGGCCACCAGCTGATAGCCGGTGACGGGGCAGCGGCGGATACGTGCCATGACTTCCGAGAACAGACTGATGGCCATGGCGGCGAAAAAGCCTGCCAGGATGGTCTTGCCGGCCAGTAGATACACCAGCCATCCCAGAGCGCCGCCACAGCCGGCAATCAGCTTGCCGGGGCCATGGATATTGAACACCAGAGTGAATCCGATGCAGCCGGCGAAAGCACACAGGCAGGGCAGAACATATTGAGACCAGATATCCATAAAAGTAGATCCCCTTTACAGAATATACCCGATGCCCAGGCCCACAGCGGCCCCCAGAGCGATACCCGTGGCGATCAGAATAGCCTCCGCCGTCCGGCTGAGTCCAGAGTAGGTGTCGCCGGCCACGATCTCCCGCATGGCGTTGGTCAGGGCCACGCCCGGCACCAGCAGCATCAGGACGCCGATGGTCACCAGGTCCACATTATTCCCCAGGCCCGCCCGCACCAGCAGAAGAGACAGCAGGGAGGCGATGCCGCTGCATACCAGCGTCCGCAGAAAGCTGTTGCTGCCCAGCCATCTGCCGCCGAAGAGCAGGCAGGTGCCCACCACCAGACCGCAGAAGAAGGCGCTCAAGCTGTCCCAAAACCCGCCGCCGAACAGGGGACAGAAGAAAGCGGGGGCGATACCGTAGCCCAGCAGCACCGTGGCGGGGCGGTGGCGGCGGCAGGAGGCAGGGAGGCGGTCCACCATGGCCCGGGCCTCGTCCAGGGGCGGTACGGTACGGCAGAGCTGGCGGCATAAAGCGTTGCAGCTCTCCAGCAGCTCCAGATCCGTGCCGTGGGCACTGATCCGGCGCATCCGGGTCACCGGACGGCCATCCTCCGCCATCAAACTGACAATCAAACAGCTGGGGATGGCAAACACCTGGGCGTCCTTGCCTTGGTAGGCCTGCAGCAGCCGGTAGACGGACTCCTCCACACGGGAGATTTCCGCGCCGCTCTCTGCCAGCAGGCAGCCCAGCGATGTGGCTAGATTCAACAGCTTGTCCGAATCCATAAAACGCCTCCTCTCGCCTTTTTAAGATATGCGATTTTTGGAAAAAACACAAGGGATATTTTGACGAAACGCGCCGCGCAGGGGAGCCCTTGACAAAAAGGAGCGGTTTCTGTATAATCGAATAGTCCGAAATCGGACAAAATAAGACGGGAGGGATTCGATGGGACAGGAAGTTCTGGATGCTTTCTGGAAATCCAATGACCGAATCTACAATGAGAATACCCTGCTGTACCACCGTCTGGCCCGGGCCTGCGGCCTGCCGGACTGCGCCTTCTGGCTGCTGTACACCCTGCGGTCGGAGGAGGCGCCCCTGACCCAGACCCAGTTGAGCGAGCAGCTGTCCCTACCCAAGCAGACGGTGAATTCCGCCCTGAAAAAGCTGGTGGAGGAGGGAGTCCTCCGCTTGGAGGCGGCGGACGGCAATCTGAAAAACAAGCGGGTCTGTCTGACAGAGGCGGGCGAGGCATTCCTCCGCCGCACTGTGGACCGCGTGTTCGGCGTAGAGAGCGCCGCGGCCGCCCGCCTGACCGAGGAGGAGCGGTCGGCGCTTGTGGCATTGAGCCAGAAGCTGCTGGATGCCTTTCGGGCGGAGACGGAAGCTTTTTTACAGACCGCTGCGATAGGAGACTGATGTATGCAGATCAAACTTTCTGACCATTTCACCTACGGACGGCTGCTGCGTTACACACTGCCGACCATCGTTATGATTATCTTCACCTCTCTGTACAGCGTGGTAGACGGACTGTTCGTATCCAACCTGGTGGGGGACCTGGCCCTGTCGGCGGTGAATATCGCCTTCCCCATCACTATGATCATCGGCGCCTTCGGCTTCATGCTGGGCACCGGCGGCAGCGCCATCGTGGCCCGCACGCTGGGGGAGGGGAAGCCGGAGCTGGCCTCCCGGTATTTCACGCTCTTCATCTGGTGCGTGGCGGGGCTGGGCGTGGTGCTCTCCATTGTGACCATCGCCTTCATCGAACCCATCATGCGTTTTGCCGGGGCTAGCGACCTGCTGCTGGAAGACTGCATCGCCTACGGCCGGATCCTGCTGGCCGGCAGTGCCGTGTTCATGCTCCAGAGCGCCTTTCAGAGTTTCTTTTCCGTGGCGGAGAAACCCAAGCTGGGGTTACTGCTCTCCCTGGCTGCCGGAGCCACCAACATCACCTTTGACTACGTGTTCATCGCCCTGCTGGGCATGGGTGTCACCGGTGCCGCATGGGCCACAGTGCTGGGCTACTGCGTGGGCGGTGTCATCCCGGTGGTGTACTTCCTGCTTCCCAGAAGAGAGGGCCTGCGGCTGGTGCGGACGAACTTTTACGGCCGGGAACTGCTTCACGCCTGTATCAACGGCTCCTCGGAGCTGATGAGCAACATCTCCGCCTCCGTGGTGGGCATCCTCTACAACATCCGGCTGATGGACCTTCTGGGAGAGCCGGGCGTGGCGGCCCACTCGGTGATGATGTACGTGGATTTCGTGTTTGTGGCTGCCTTTCTGGGGTTCTCCATGGGCAGCGCCCCCATCGTCAGCTATCACTACGGGGCGGAGAACTATGATGAGCTGAAGAACATCTTCCGCCGCAGTGGCGTCATCATCGCCGCTACCTCCGTGGCGATGGTGGCGGCGTCGGAGCTCTTAAGCCGGCCCCTGTCTGCTGCCTTCGTGGGGTACTCTCCGGACTTGCTGGAGCTGACCACCCACGGCTTCCGGATCTTTGCCCTGTGCTACCTCTTCTGCGGGCTGAATATCTACGCATCCGCCTTCTTCACGGCCCTGTGCAACGGCGCCCTGTCGGCCCTGATCGCCTTCACCCGCACGCTGCTGCTGCGGGGTGGACTGGTGCTGGTGATGCCGGTGTTCTTCGGCGTGGATGGCGTCTGGTGGTCCGTGGCGGCGGCGGAACTGCTGGGGGTGGTGCTCTCGGTGGTGCTGCTGGTGCTGATGCGGCGGCGTTACCATTACGCCTGACGGGGGAAAACGCGGATATGTTACAAGACGGCGGCTCCGCTCAGGTGGTATGCTGGCTGGTGCCGGGAGGGAAGAACCATGAGACAAGCGGCGCGGACCGCCCGATATGACCAGGCTCTGGGGCTGGAGGCGTACAGCCTCCGGGCGGTGGACAGGCCCTTTCCCAGCCACTTTCACGACCATTATGTGATCGGCGTGGTGGAGCGGGGGACCCGGACCCTCACCTGCGGCCGCCAACAGCAGGTCATCGGCCCGGGAGACGTGCTGCTGTTCAACCCGGGAGACAGCCATGCCTGCATCCAGGCGGACGGGTCCCTGGACTACCGGGGACTGAATATCCCACGCAGCACCATGCTGGCCCTGGCGGAGGAGATCATGGGCAGCCGGGCAATGCCCGGCTTTTCCGTGGCCGTGGTTCGGGACGGAGAACTGGCAGGCCGCCTCCGGGCCCTGCACCGGGCGGTGCTGGGGGAGGAGCCGGAGCTCCGAAGGGAGGAGGCGCTGCTGCTGGCCTGGGGCCTCCTGCTGCCGGGTTACGCCGGGATGGTGGAAACGGTTTCTGCCTGCCGGGTGGAGGTGGAGCGGACCTGTGCGTTCATCCGGAGCCACTATGCCCGGCATATCACGCTGGAGGAGCTCAGCCTTCAGGCGGGACTGAGCAAATCCGCCCTGGTCCGGGCCTTTGCCAAGGCCAAGGGCGTCACGCCCTACCGCTATCTGATGGCGGTGCGGATCAGCGAGGCACGGCGCCTGCTGGAACGGGGTGTCTCCTCTGCAGAGGCCGCCGTGGAGACAGGCTTTTCCGATCAGAGCCATTTCACCAACTATTTCACTGCCTTCACCGGCCTGACGCCGGGGGCCTGCCGGGAGCTGTTCCGGCAGGAATGGGAGAGAGGATGACACAGCCGTGGAGACGAATCCTGCACGGGGCCACCTGGCGGCCCTGCTGACCATTGTGATCTGGGGGACCACCTTCATCTCCACCAAGGTGCTGCTGGTGGATTTCCAGCCGGTGGAGATCTTGTTTATCCGGTTCATGATGGGCTTTCTGGCGCTGCTGGCAGTCTGTCCTCGCCGCCTGCAGGGCGTCACACGGCGGCAGGAGGGATTGTTTGCCCTGGCGGGGCTGTGCGGCGTGTGCCTGTACTACCTGCTGGAGAACATCGCCCTGACGTACACCATGGCCTCCAACGTGGGGGTCATCATCTCCGTGTCTCCCTGCTTCACCGCCCTGCTGACCCATTTTCTGATGCGGGGCGAGGAGCGGCTGCGGCCCACATTTTTCGCAGGCTTTGCGGTGGCCATGGCGGGGATCTGCCTTATCAGCTTCAACGGCTCTGCCCTGGAGCTGGACCTCCGGGGGGATTTGCTGGCGCTGCTGGCCGCCTTCGTGTGGGCCTGTTACGCCCTCTTGTCCCGGAAGATCAGCGCCCTGGGCCATCCCACTGTCCTGACCACGCGGCGAACCTTTTTCTACGGGCTGGCATTCATGCTGCCGGCGCTGATGGTCTCTGGCGTCCGGCTGGAGCTCACGCGACTCACAGCCCCGGTGAACCTGGGGAATCTGCTGTTTCTGGGGCTGGGGGCCTCGGCCCTGTGCTTCGTCACCTGGAACTTCGCGGTGAAGGCACTGGGGGCGGTGAAAACCAGCGTGTACATCTATCTGGTGCCGGTGATCACAGTGGCGGCCTCCGTGCTGATCCTGCGGGAACCCTTCACCTGGATGACCGGAGCCGGTACGGTACTGACCCTGATCGGGCTGCTTCTCTCTGAAGGCAAACTCCATTGGAAAGAGGGAACACACCATGAAACAGGAACTGGACAAATGCGTCCTGGTGATTGATGAGGCCATGCCCCGGGGCCTCGCTGCCAACACAGCGGCCATCCTGGGCATCACATGGGGCCGGCTGCGGCCGGAACTGGTAGGGGAGGACGTGACCGACGCTGCCGGAGCCATCCACCCCGGGATCATCCGCACGCCGGTGCCGGTGCTCTCCGGCAGGCCGGAGACTTTTCAGACCCTGCGGCGGCAGCTGGCCGAGCTGGAATTTGCAGATGTGGCGGCTGTGGACTTTACAGATCTGGCCCAGAGCTGCCGTACCTACGGCGAGTTCATCGAAAAAATGGCCCGCACCGGGCCGGGGGAGCTGCGATACCTGGGCATGGCCCTTTTGGGCCCCCGGCATCAGGTGGACCGGCTGACCGGAAGCCTGCCGCTGCTGCGGTAGGGAAAAAACGCAAGAATGGGGCCGCGCCCGGTTGCGGCCCCATTCTCGTATCATTTCCCGGAGGACTTATGGCCCCTGCTGGATCAACAGATCCACCTCAGCATCACCGCCATTGGTGTACAAATAGCTGCAGGCAAAGCCGTTCACTTCCCAGATGGCATACGACATACTATCGTATTGGTAGTATGCGACGCTGACGCCCGCAATCTCTCTGCTCTCCTCCAGTGTGCCGCCGTAGATTCCGCTGATGTCTCCACTCCCATACTGGATACGAAACTGGGAGCCGTCCGCATAGTCCACCTGTCCCATGGTGGGGTACCCATCTGAGATGAACACGGAGTACGCCTCCACCTCTTTCTCCAGCACAGGGACCTTGAAGTCCAGATATGCTTCCATCTCTGCGGCGGACGCGACTGTGAGGATGGGATTCGGGATTTGAACCTGCTGAGGATCCGGGGCAGCGCGCCCTCTGCCCTGAATCAGCAGTGCCCCGCCGGCGGCCAGCAGGCACAGGCAGGCCGCCGCGGCGCCCCACCGGACCCAAAAGGACTGCCCGTGTTTTCGCCTGTACCGGGCGGCCTCTTCCACATACCTGCCGTCGAGCGCACTCAGAGCATCGGAAAACTTCTTTGCATTCATAAAAACGCCTCTCTTTCTGCCAGATATTGTTTCAGCTTCCTTCGGATCCGGGCCAGCCGGACGGAGATATTTTTTTCGCTCAGCCCGACAAGCCCGGCGATGTCCCGGCAGCTGTCAGAAAACCAGTAGCGCCGCATGAAGATTACGCGGTTCTCTGCGGACAGCGTATCCAAAAAGCACGCAATGACGCGGGCGAGCTCCCTTGCCTCCACCTCTTCCTCGGCGCTCTTTCGGTCTGGAAGACACTCCTCGACTTCCTGCAAAGCAAGGGTGTAAGGACTGTTTCGCTTGGCAGCGCCCTTTTTCCAATAGCACTTCAGGGAAATGTTGCGGACGATCCGCGCCATATAGGGCAGCAGAGAGTCCGGTTTTGCCGGGGGAATGGCATTCCATGCCCCCAGGTACGCATCATTGACGCACTCATCTGCGTCCTGCCTGTCATTCACGATGTGATAGGAGAGACTGTGGAATAGTTTTCCATATTTCGCGTCCAATGCCTCGATAGCCTGTTCGGAACGTGCAAAGAACAGTGTGATGATCTGTTCCTCATCCATGGTTGCTCCACCTCCTTTCCGGTTTCACTTTGTACACTACGTTTTTTTCGGCAAATCCTACAACAGATTCCAGTATTTTTTCAATATACGATCATGCGGCCATACGGCCGGAAGAGAAGCGGAGAAGGCCGCAGTTCCAGCTGCGTCTGCGGAAAAGACAACATTGCATCCCAGGTGACAAACCGGGGGAAGTGTGGTAAGATATTCCGGTATGAAAATTTCTGTTCCCCAAGGAGTCCTTTATGGAAAACTATTTTGAACCGAATCTCACCGACGACCAGCTGCGCGCTATCAGTTCCATCGGCCTGGCCCACATGGGGGACGCCGTGTTCGAGGTGCTGGTGCGCACCTGGCTCTGTGCCCACGGCAAGGCCACGGGAAGGGGGCTGCACCAGGCCACCATTGCCCTGGTGCGGGCGGAGAGCCAGGCGGAGAAGGCGGAGCGGATCCTGCCCCTTTTGACGGAAGAGGAAGCCGCTGTGTTCCGCCGCGGGCGGAACGCTCACGTGAAGTCGGTACCCGGCCATGCCACCCGGGCCCAGTACGGCGAGGCCACGGCCCTGGAGGCCCTGTTGGGCTGGCTGTATCTGAAGGGCCGGCGGGACCGGATCAATGCGCTTTTCCGCGCGATGATGGAGGAGTAAGACCATGCCATTGGATGGAATCTGTATGCAGGCGGTGGCGGAGGAGCTGCGACCGGAGCTGCTGGGCCTGCGGATCGATAAGGTCCAGCAGCCCGCCCGGGACCAGGTGATCCTGCTGCTGCGGGGGAATAAGCGGCTGCTGCTGAACGCCGGGGCCAACACTCCCCGCATCCAGCTGACGGCCCTGACAAGGGACAACCCGGCGGAGCCCCCCATGTTCTGTATGCTGCTGCGCAAGCATCTGGTTGGGGGACGGGTGGCAGCGGTCACCCAGCCGCCCCTGGAGCGGCTGGTACGGCTGGAGCTGGACGTTACTGACGACTTCGGTCAGCCGGGGCGGCGGACCCTGGTGCTGGAGGCCATGGGCCGCCGGTCCAACCTGATCCTGCTGGATGGGGAGGGCCGGATCATCGACTGCCTCCGTCGGGTGGACGCGGACATGTCTGCTGCCCGGCAGGTGCTGCCGGGGCTGTATTACGAGCCGCCTGCCTCCGTAGGCCGCCTGCCGGTGACGGAGGAGACGGAGAACGGCTTCCGGGAGAAGATCTCCGCCGCAAACCCGGAGCGGAGTGTGGACGCCTTTCTGCTGGACCACTACTTCGGCATCTCCCCCCTGATCGCCCGGGAACTGGCCTTCCGCTCCGCAGGGGAGACGGATGCCCATCTCTTTGACCTGGGAGCGGTGGGAGAGGACCGCCTCTGGAAGGAATTGTCCGGGCTCATCAGAGATATACAGGAAAATCACTTTACACCAATCTGCCTGAAAAAAGATGGGAAGATGGCAGATTTCACCTACTGCCCCATCGCCCAGTACGGCCCTGTTATGGAGACCGTCCGGTATGACACGTTCTCCACCCTGATGGATGACTTCTACGCCCTGCGGGAGCAGCAGGAGCGGGTGCGTCAGCGGGGGGCGGACCTGCTGCGGACTGCCACCACGGCACGGGACCGCATCCGGCGGAAACTGGCCATGCAGGAGAAGGACTACGCCGCCACACAGAACCGGGACCAGCTGCGGATCTACGGCGACCTGATCACCGCCAACCTCTACCGCATGGAGCGGGGGGCGGCCAGATTGGAGACGGAGAATTTCTATGACCCGGAGTGCCGCCCTGTCGCCATTCCCCTGGACCCGCTGCTGACGCCCCAGCAAAACGCCGCCAAATACTACAAGCGCTACACCAAGGCCAAGACGGCGGAGAAGTATCTGGCGGAGCAGATGGCCCTTGCCCGCCGGGACCTGGACTATCTGGAGAGTGTGCTGGAGGAGTTGAGCCGGGCAGAGACGGAACAGGACTTTTTGGACATCCGCGGCGAGCTGCGGGACGCGGGCTTCCTCCGCCGACAGGGAAAAAAGGAACAGAACCGGCCTGCAAAGCCTCTGGAGTTCCGCACCACCTCCGGCTTCCGGGTGCTGGTGGGGCGGAACAACCGCCAGAACGACAAGCTGACCCGCAGCGCGGACCACCGGGACATCTGGCTCCATACCCAGAAGATCCACGGTTCCCACGTGATCCTCTGCACAGGCGGCCGTGAGGTGGACGATGACACCATCGTGGAGGCGGCCAAGCTGGCGGCCTGGTTCTCCCAGGCCCGGGAGGGTGCCAACGTCCCCGTGGACTACACACCGGTGAAGAACGTGAAGAAGCCCGCCGGTGCCCGGCCCGGCATGGTGATCTACTCCACCTGCCGTACCGTGAACGTGGCGCCGGAGGAGGGGCTTGTGAAGAAACTTCAATTGTCATAAAAAAGTTGTTAAAAAGAAGCTGCTTGTTGGTCAAGCAGCTTCTTTTTCTTTCAAAATATCCAAAAACAGGAATCTTTTTTGTGCAGAATGGCTCTTGCAAAACGGGAGCAAAGGTTTACAATAAAGCTCTCCTGAAAACGGGAGGCAATCAGTATTCAGACCTCAGAAAGCGAGTGAGAGGCAATGACGTATCATTATCTCATGGACCTGGCGCTGATCCTGTTGAGCACCAAGGTGCTGGGCATCCTGACGAAACGCATCCAGATGCCACAGGTGGTGGGCGCACTGGTGGCCGGACTGATTCTGGGCCCGGCTATGCTGAACGTACTATCAGAAACGGAGTTCCTCACCCAGCTCAGCGAGTTGGGCGTGATCGTACTGATGTTCTCCGCCGGCATGGGCACCGATATCCAGGAGCTGAAGCACAGCGGCAAGGCGGGCTTCCTGGTGGCCCTGCTGGGCGTGATCGTCCCACTGGTGCTGGGCACAGGTCTGGCGATGCTCGCAGACCGGACCGGCATGATTGAGACCAGCGGATTTTTGGAGGATGTGTTCATCGGCACCATCCTTACTGCAACTTCCGTCAGCATCACAGTGGAGACACTGAAGGAGATCGGCAAGCTGGATACCAAGGTGGGCAACACCATTCTGGCGGCGGCTCTGATCGACGACGTGCTGGGCCTGATTGCCCTGACCATCGTCAGCAGCCTGTCCGGCGGACAGGACAGCATCGCCCTGGTGCTGCTGAAGATCGTGCTGTTCTTCGTGTTCTCCGCTGTGGTCTCCTTCCTCGCCCACAAGTTCTTCTGCTGGCTGATGGCCCTGTGGCCCGGCCGGGAGCGGCGCCGCTATCCGGTGCTGGCCTTTGTGCTGTGCCTTCTGATGGCTTACTGCGCGGAGGAGTTCTTCGGCGTGGCGGACATCACCGGCGCCTATGTGGCGGGCCTGGTGATCTCCTGCACCCCCAAGTCCTCCTATATCCAATCCAAGTTCGAGCCGTTGAGCTTCCTGCTGCTGACGCCGGTGTTCTTCGCCAGCGTGGGCATCAAGGCGAAGGTGGAC
>NZ_CAKVVF010000059.1:8598-12365 GCF_934833455.1 Oscillibacter sp. KLE 1728 | reverse complement strand
TTAGATTTTACGATATAGGCGGCATCCATCATGGCAAAGAAACAGTTCAAGGCGGAGTCCAAGCGGCTGATGGATCTGATGATCAACTCCATCTACACCCACAAGGAGATCTTTCTCCGGGAGATCATCTCCAATGCCAGCGACGCCTGTGACAAGCTGTGCTACCAGGCCCTGACGGATGACGCCGTGGGCATGAGCCGCAAGGACTTCAAGATCGAGATCAAGGTGGACAAGGAACACCGGACTCTGACCGTCTCCGACAACGGCATCGGCATGGACAAGGAGGACCTGGAGAACAACCTGGGCGTCATCGCCTCCTCCGGCTCCTACAAGTTCAAGCAGGAGGTGGGGGACGACGCCAAGGACACCGACGTCATCGGCCAGTTCGGCGTGGGCTTCTACTCCGCCTTTATGGTGGCGGACCACATCACCGTGGTGACGAGGAAGTACGGCACCGACGCCGCCTGGATGTGGCAGTCCTCCGGCGCCGACGGCTACACCATCACCGAATGCGAGCGGGATGCCGTGGGCACGGACATCATCATGCACATCAAGCCGGACACCGATGATGAGAAGTACAGTGAGTTCCTGGAGTCCTGGCGGCTCCAGGAGCTGGTGCGGAAGTATTCCGACTACATCCGCTTCCCCATCCGAATGGAGGTCTCCAAGACCCGCCGGAAGGAGGGCAGCCCCGATGACAAGCCGGAGTACGAGACGTATCAGGAAGAGGAGACACTGAACTCCATGGTGCCCATCTGGCAGCGGCGCAAGTCCAGCGTGAAGCCGGAGGAGTACAACAAGTTCTATCGGGACAAGTTCCACGACTACGCCGACCCCCAAAAGGTCATCGCCGTGTCCGCCGAGGGCGCCGTCACCTACAAGGCGCTGCTGTTCATCCCCGGCGCCACCCCCTTCGACTACTACACCAAGGAGTATGAGAAAGGGCTGCAGCTGTACTCCAATGGCGTCCTCATCATGGACAAGTGCGCCGACCTGCTGCCGGAGCACTTCCGCTTCGTCCGGGGGGTGGTGGACTCTCCCGACCTGTCCCTGAACATCTCCCGGGAGCTGCTCCAGCACGACCGGCAGCTGAAGGTCATCGCGGCCAACCTGGAGAAGAAGATCAAGAGCGAGCTTGGTAAGCTGCTGAAGGACGACCGGGAGGGCTACGAGAAATTTTGGAAGAACTTTGGCCGGCAGATCAAATACGGCGTCGTCAGCGAATACGGCGCCCACAAGGACCTGCTGCAGGATCTGCTGCTGTTCTACTCCTCCACGGAAAAGAAGCCCGTCACCCTGGCGGAGTATGTCTCCCGGATGAAGGAGGAGCAGAAGTTCATCTACTACGCGGCCGGCGAGAGCTTGGAGAAGATCGACAAACTGCCCCAGACCGAGGGCCTGCGGGAGTCCGGCACGGAGATCCTCTACTTCACGGAGGAGGTGGACGAGTTCTGTGCCCAGATCCTTCACACCTTCCAGGACAAGGAGTTCCGCTCTGTCCTGGACCAGGAGATCGAGGAGGGTGCCGAGAAGAAGGCCGAGGAGGCCGCAGACGCCCACAAGGCCGTGTTCGACTTCGTCAAGGAGACCCTGGGAGATCAGGTGAAGGAGGTCAAGGCCAGCGCCCGGCTGAAGTCCCATCCCGTGTGCCTGACGGCAGGGGAGGGCCTGAGCTTTGAGATGGAGAAGTATTTCCAGGCGGTCCAGCCGGACAGCGCCATCCGCGCCGAGCGGATCCTGGAGCTGAATGTGGAGCACCCAGCTTTCCAGGCCCTGGAGGCCGCCGTGACGGCGGACCCGGAGAAGGCCAAAAAGTACGCCACGCTGCTGTACGACCAGGCTCTGCTGATCGCAGGTCTGCCCCTGGAGGATCCCTCCGGCTACACTGATCTGGTGTGCGAGCTGATGAAATAAAATACCATGCGCAAAAGCGGCCCCGGGTAAAACCCGGGACCGCTTGTTTGATTTGCTTCAGGACGGATCTCTCTGCCATCCCGGCGTTTTTTCCATCGGGTAGGGGCGGCCGCCCGAGAAGACGGCCGCGTGGATCGGTACCGCCCTCACCGCCGCTCCACCAGACGCTGGTAGTGCTTGTACAGGGCGGAAAACCGGCCCTGATAGCTGTGGTTCCAGGGCTTGCGCTTGCCGCAGAAGTGGAGGATGGCCGTGTGGTCCATCACCCAGTCCATGTCCCGCTCCCCTTGGCTCAGCAGCAGGTAGCGGTCAAACCGCCGGGCGTCGTAGTTCCACAGGCTGTCGTCCACCCCCAGGATCTGTCCGCCGTACAGGCCGTTGAGCACGTCCTGGTCCGGCAGCAGCAGAATGTCGGCGTGCTCCCGGGCATAGTCGAAGATGTCACCCGGCCGGACCTCCCGCCGCATGGCGGACAGATCCATCACCAGTACGCCGGAGTTGTAGTAGGCCTCCGCCTCATAGTTCTCCAGCCGCAGCCGGTTCACCGGGTCTGTGATGCCCGCCAGCAGCCCGGTGTGGGTGGCGGCGGCCATCAGGTCTCCCTCCAGGTCCGTATCATACAGGGCCCGGACAGGATTGATTACCAGAATGTCCGGGTCCAGATACAGCACCCGGTCCAGAGAACGCGGCAGCAGCTCCGCCGCCAGCAGCCGGTAGTACATGGCCCGGGTCCAGTACCGGGCCACCGGCGCGTCGGCGAACAGGTCCGCCGGCACCTCCAACGGGTGGATGCGCCCCCGACCGGCGCAGAGCTCCTCCAGTGCCGCCCAGTCCTCCGGCAGCAGGCCGTCTCCGATGGCGTAAATCTCAAAGGTCTCGCCAGGATCATTCCGCAGCAGAGAGCCCAGCATCACCCGCAGGGGCGGGAGATAGTTGCGGTCCAGTGTCACCAGAATGTTCATGTGGTCAAGCCCTCCGATCCGTTGGTCCGGGCCGTGTCCCGGTAATAGGCCACCAGCAGGTCCACCACCGTCCCGTAGGAGCGGATGCCGTCCTCTTGGCCGTAGCCCTTCAAAATCGTGTCGTACACCTTCTGGCTGGCATCCGCCGCAGCCCCCTCGAAGGATGCCCAGTAGGCGTTGTTAGATGCCAGATCCGCCCGCACCGTGTCCGGAAGGCTGTCCCGGATGGCCTGCCAGGCCGCCGGATCCGCCTGGTACAGGGCGTTGCCCAGGTGGATGTACCCCATCAGCCAGCCGGAGTATTCGTACACCGGATCGCCGCTGGTGGTGGAGGCCAGCACCGCCAGGAAGTTGCACTCCTGCTCCGAGGCGATGCCCCGCTGGTGGGACAGCTCGTGGGCGATGGTGGAGGGGATCAGGCAGGCGGGGGCGTCCACGTTGATGTTGGACTCCCCGGTGAAAGCAAAGTAGACGCCGGTGAAGTTCATGGCGCTCATGACCCTGGAGAAGAACATCCGCTTGGGCGCCCGGTCCTCAAATTCCAGGAAGGGGAACAGGTCCTCCGCGCCCTGGTAGATGTCCGTGCTCCCGGCAAAGATCTCGTTCAGAGACGCATTGAACGTCCCCGCCTCATCCCGGGGCACCTGGTCGGCTGTCTGCGCCAGATTTTCCGCGAACCACGCGGTCACCGCCGTCAGATCCGGGAGCGATACCTCCTCCGCCCGGATGCCGGACCGGTCCTGGAAGGTGTCCGTGTAATAGCACACCCCCCACAGCAGGCAGGTAGCGGCGCAGACGCTCAGCCCGGCGCAGACCGCCCCCAGAACCGCGCTGTAAGCCCGGCGCTTCCGCCGCCCTCTGGCCCTGACTACCGCCGTGATGTTCCATACC
>NZ_CAKVVF010000059.1:0-8588 GCF_934833455.1 Oscillibacter sp. KLE 1728 | reverse complement strand
CCACATAGGCCAGCACGAGGACGGCCGCCAGGACATACAGCACCTCCATCACAGAGAAGGAGACCCGATAGCACAGGCTGCCCAGAGATCTCCGGATCGGGGCGGATACAAAGCGCTCCAGGGCGTTCATCCAGTCCCGGTGCTCCCGGGCGATCCAGAAGGCCGCCAGCAGGACCAGGTCCGCCAGCAGCCAGATGTGCAGTTTTTGGTGGGACTTGAAAAATGTCATGCTCACTCCGCTGCCGCCAGCAGCTGGCGGGTATAGTCGTCTTTCGGGTGGTCGAAGATGTCATCCACTGTTCCCTGCTCCACGATGCGGCCTTCTTTCATCACCAGCACCCGGTCGCAGAGCTGGTACACCACATTCAGGTCGTGGGAGATAAAGAGATAGCTGAGATCCAGCTCCCGCCGCAGCGTCCGCAGCAGGTCCAGGATCTGGGCCTGGATGGTCACGTCCAGGGCGGACACCGGCTCGTCGGCAATGAGGAACCGTGGCCGCTGGATCAGCGCTGCGGCAATGGACACCCGCTGCCGCTGTCCGCCGGAGAGTTCCGCCGGTTTTGCCGCCAGACACTCCTCCGGCAGACCCACCCGGTCCAGCATCTCCCGCACCCGGCGCTTGCGCTCCGGGGCGTCATACTTGCCGTAGACCCGCAGCGGCTCCTCCAGGGTCCACTCCACCGAATAGGCGGGGTTCAGCGCGCTGTACGGGTCCTGAAAGATCATCTGGGGCCGCTTGGTGTAGTGAATCACCTGCCCCTGGTCGGGCTTCACAATACCCAGGATGGTCCTGGCCAGGGTGGATTTTCCGGTACCGGACTCGCCCACCAGACCCAGGATTTCCCCATGGCGCACATCAAAGGTCACGTCGCGGAGGACCTCCTGATAGGGGCCACGGCGGAAGAGCCCGCGGTCCCGGTATCCGCTGGTGACGTGCCGGACGGAGAGCACAAGCTCCTGTTCGCTCATGGCGTCTCCTCCTTCCGGTGCCGGGTGGGAATGGCGGCGATGAGCCGCTGGGTGTATGGGTGCCGGGGATGGCGGAACACCGTCTCGATGTCACCCTCCTCCACCAGCACGCCCCGCTGCATCACCGCCGTGCGGGTGCAGAGCTTCCGCACCACGTTCAGGTTGTGGGAGATGAACAGCATGGAGATGCCGGACTCCCGGTTCAGCTTTTTCAAAAGCTCCAAAATCTGGGCCTGGATGGTCACGTCCAGGGCGGTGGTGGGCTCATCCAGCAGCAGCAGCTTGGGCCGTGCCACGACGGCCGCGGCGATCATGGCCCGCTGCAGCATCCCGCCGGAGAGCTCGTGGGGATACTTCCGATACACGCCCGCCGGGTCCGGCAGCTCCACTGCTGCCAGGGCCGCCAGGGCCTGGTCCCGCCGCGCCTCCCGGGAGAGGTCTGTGTGGATACGCAGCACCTCCTCCACCTGGGGGCCGATACGCATCAGGGGGTCCATGCAGCTCTGCGGCTCCTGGAACACCACGCCGATCTCCCTCCCCTGGACCTGCCGCAGCAGCGTGCGGTCTGCGTGGAGCAGCTCCGCGCCGTCCAGCAGGATCTCCCCGGAAAAGTCGCACTGCTTTCGGGGCAGCAGTCCCGCCACGCTCATGGCGGTGACAGACTTGCCGGAGCCGGACTCGCCCACCAGCCCCAGGATCTCCCCGTCGTGGATGGTCAGGGACACGCCCGCCACGGCCTCCCGCTGCCGGGTGTGGAATTTCACATGCAGATCTCGGATCTCCAGCATCAGGACACCCCCCCGTTCCGGCGCTGCAGGCCCTCGCCGATGAGACCCACGCCGAAGATCAGCAGCACGATGGCGCCGCCGGAACCCAGGGCATACCAGGGGGCGCTGGTCAGCATCCCCTGCGCCTCCGAGAGCATGTAGCCCAGGGAGGCGTCCGGCGGCGTGACGCCGATGCCCAGATAGCTCATGGAGGCCTCCGCCAGCACCGCGTTGTTGAAGCCGATGGTGATGGCCGGCAGCAGCACCTGCGTGGTGTTGGGCAGGATCTGCCGCACCAGGATGCGGCCGCTGGAGGCCCCCATCAGCCGGGCGCTCTTCACATAATTCACGTCCCGCAGCGCCGCGAAGGCGGTGCGGGTCACCCGGGCAAAGCTGGGGATAAACACGATCCCCAGGGCGATCACCACGTTGTATTTATTCCCCGGCCCCAGGATGCTGATGAGAACCAGGGCCAGCAGGATGCTGGGAAAGGCGGTCAGCGCGTCATTCAGGCGCATCAGGACCTCGTCCACCACGCCGCCGAAATAGCCCGTGAGGGCGCCCGCTGCCGTGCCGCACACCGCGCCGATGGCCACGGTGCTCAGGGCGATCAGGAAGGTGGTGCCCGCCCCCTGCAGCACCCGGCTGAAGATGTCCCGGCCGAAGCTGTCGGTCCCCAGCCAATGGGCCAGGGAGGGGCCCTCCAGCTTGGGCCCCGCCAGCAGGGCGTCCGGGTCGTAGGGCGTCCACACCAGGCCGACCAGGATCAGCGCCGCCATGAGGCCGGTGACAATCAGCCCGGCCAGCAGGTATCCGTTCATCCGCCGCTTCATGACGCACCTCCCAGCCGCAGGCGGGGGTCGATCCGCTGGTTGACAATGTCTGCCACGGTGCCTGCCAGCACCACCCAGAAGGCCAGGATCACCACGATGGCCTGCACCACGGGGTAGTCCCGGTTGGAGATGGAGGCCACCAGCAGCCGTCCCAGCCCCGGGATGGCAAACACCTGCTCCACCACGATGCCAGCCGCCACGATCTCCGCCATGGTCTGGGCCAGGAAGGTCACCACCGGCACCAGGGCGTTGCGCAGCACATGGCGCCGCAGGACCGCCCCCCGGTCATTGCCCCGGGAGATGGCGGTGCGGACATAGTCCCGCCGCATCTCCCCCTGAATGGTGCTGCGGAGCATCCGCACGGTCATGGCGATCCGGGGGATGGCGATGGCCGCAGCCGCGAAAAACAGATACCGGAACGCCCCGGTCGGGTCCGCACCCAGATCCGGGAATTGGCCGTGGACAAACCAGCGGAGGGTGATGCTGAACAGCCAGGAAATCAGGATGCCGGTGAAAAACGGCGGCACCGCCATGCACAGCTGGTCCAACACCGTCCCCACGGCGTCCCCCACCCTGCTGTGCCCGCGGGAGGCCCACAGCCCCAGGGGAATGGACACCACGGCAATCAGCGCGAAGCTGAGAAGGCTCAGGCACAGGGTAATCCCCACCTTGGGGGCAATCAGCTCCCACACCGGCTGGCTATAACTGTAAGAAATCCCCAGGTCCCCGGTGAAAAAGCCCGCCAGCCACTCCAGATACCGCACCGCGAAGGGGCGGTCCAGCCCCAGCTCCGCCTCCAGCTCCGCCACGCGCTCCGGCGTGGCCTGGGTGCCCAGCATGATCTCCGCCGCACTGCCGTGGATCAATTCAAAGGCCGCAAACGCCAGAAGGGAGACGATGACCATGGTGACCAGCAGCATCAAAATCCGCTTGCATACGTACTTCATGGCATCATCTCCCTTCCGGGGCAGCGGCAGCATACCTGCCGCGCATTGGATTTACTGGGCGTAATGGACCGTGGACAGGTCCATCACATAGATGGGATAGAACTGGTATCCCTCCAGCCCGTTCCGCAGAACCACCAGGTCCGCCAGGTCCTGGATGTAGACATTGGCGGCGTGTTCCGTCAGGTTCCGCTCCATCTGCTTGTAGAGCTCTGTCTGCTCTGCGTCGTCGGCCGTGGCCTGGGCCTGCTGGAACAGGGCGTCATAGTCCGTGTTCTGATAGTTGATAAAGTTGTCGTCCGCCGCAGAGGTGAACCGCTCCAGCAGCGCCCGGGCAGTCATGTTGGAGGCGTCTACGCCTACCACGGTGGACTGGAACTGCCGGTTTCCGTACACCTCGCTGAGCCAGGCACCCCACTCCACAGGCTGAATCTCCGCGGTGATGCCCACGGCCTTCAGCTGCTCCACCAGCACAGTGGCCGTGTCGATGTGGGGCTGATAGTTGGAGGGGACGGTGATGGTCATGGAGAACCCGTCGGGATACCCGGCCTCCGCCAGCAGCTCCCTGGCCCGCTCCGGGTCATAGGGATAATAGTCTGTCAGGTCCTCCACAAAATATTTCTGAAACGCCGGATACATACTGGAGCCGATGGGGCTGCCGTACCCGTCGAAGGCCACGTCAATGATCTGCTGTTTGTCCACGGCGTAGCACAGGGCCTGCCGGACCTTTTCATTGTTGAAAGGCTCCGCGGCGTTGTTCAGATACAGCGCCTGCACCAGATTCATCGTGCCTTCCAGCACCTGGACGTCCTCCCCCAGCTGGGCGGCCTGGGTGCGGGTCAGGTGGGCGAACCTGTCGATGGCTCCGCTCTGCAGGCTCATCACTAGGCTGTCCGCGTTCTCAATGATCCGGAAGGTCACCTTGTCCAGCTGGGCCGGGGTGCCCCAGTAGCCGTCAAACCGCTCCAGAACGATGGAGTCCTGGGCTGTCCGGGAGACGAATTTGAAAGGCCCCGTGCCCACCGGGGCGGTGGCCTGGTCCGTATAGTCCTCCGGCAGGATGGCCAGAGTCAGATAGGATAAAAACTCGCTGTCCGGCTGATCCAGGGTAATGGTCAGCGTGGTGTCATCAGCCTGGATGCTGGAAATAGCAGAAAGCGCCGGGATCAGAGGCGTTCCCTCCGAATCGTCGGCGCAGCGTTCGATGGAATATGTGACATCCCGCATCTCTACCGGGTCCCCGTTGTGGAACTGCACACCCTCCCGCAGGGTAAAGGTGTATGTGGTCTGATCCTCAGAGATCTCGTAATGGTCAGCGACCGCGGGCACCAGGTCTCCGTCAGGCGTGGGCTTCACCAGGCCCTCAAATACGTTGAACATGACTTCCTTGGTTCCTGCCGCCACCGCCAGGTGAGGGTCAAGACTCTCGTCCAGGTCCTGCGCGATGCCCACCACGATCTCGTTCGCCTGGGCCCGCGCCTCGGTAGAGCCGTCCGCTGTCTGTCCGTCCTCTGACGCCTGCTCTGTGCTGCCGCCTCCGCAACCGGTGAGTGCGGCGCTCAGGAGGCCCGTCAGAAGAAGGAGCGCCAAAAGCCTCTTCTTCATGGTTCTCTCCTTTGCATCACTGCTCATTTCGAGTCAGTGTTGGGCGGAAACTGTCCGCCCTGACAGAAATGTTCGGCTCTATTCAATTTTAAAAGGAGCCTCACAGGGCATGTTATTTTTATAACGCTTGCCCTGCAAGGGTGTATTGTACACGAACGCCTCGGGGATTGCAAGGGCTTTCGCAAAAAAACAGCCTGTTCGGGGGAGAAACATTCACAAATCCGTCACACCTGCGGAATTGAATTTCCGGGGGCGGCGTGCTATACTAATTTACATCGCTTTGGATGGGGCCGCCCATCCCAGTCAGGAGGTGTCACTCTTGAAAACGAAGAAACTGCTGTTCATTCTCAATCCCCGGGCCGGGCGGAACAAGCCCCACGGTCCGCTGTTTGACGCGCTGGCCATCCTCTCCGGCGCGGGTTACCTCATCCGGATCCACGAGACCTCCGCCCCAGGAGACGCGGCCGATACCGCCGCCCGGGAGGGCGCCGGATACGATCTGGTGGTGGCAGCCGGAGGAGACGGCACCCTCAACGAGGTGATCTCCGGCCTGATGCGGCTGGATGCCCCGCCGCCCCTGGGCTATCTCCCCCAGGGAACTACCAACGACTTCGCCTCCAGCCTCCAGATTCCACGGACCCCGGCGTCCGCCGCGAAAAACATTGTACAGAACCGCATGCGGGAACTGGACATCGGCCGGTGGAATGAGCGGAGTTTCATCTATGTGGCCTCCTTCGGCGCCTTCACCCGCAGTTCCTATGCCGCCTCTCAGGCGGCCAAGAACGCCCTGGGCCACTTTGCCTATATTCTGGAGGGGATGAAGGACCTGAACACCCTCCGCCCCTATCACATCCGCCTCACCGCTGACGGAGAGGTGCTGGACGGGGACTACCTGTTCGGCGCCGTGTGCAACTCCACCTCCATCGGCGGGCTGATGAAGCTGGACCCGGAGCGGGTGGTGCTGGATGACGGGAAATTCGAGATGCTGCTGGTCCCCAGCCCCAAGACAGCCGCGGACCTGCAGAATCTGGTGCTGGCGCTGCTGAACCAGCAGTACGACAGCCAGGGCCTGGTGTTCCGCCACGTCTCCTCCCTCCGGCTGGAGACAGAGGAGGAGCTGCCCTGGTCCCTGGACGGAGAGTATGCCCCCAGCGTGCCGGTGGTGGACATTGTCAATCGACAGCGGGCGCTGAGGATGCTGTTATGAGAGACTTGGAACATCTGCGTCGCCGGTACGCAGACCATGTGCCGGGGCTTCTGGGCGCCCGGCACAGCTATGCCGTCCTCTGTCCCCTGGTGGAGCGGCCGGACGGCCTGCACCTGCTCTTCGAGGTCCGCTCCGCCGCCCTGCACCGCCAGCCCGGGGAGGTGTGTTTCCCCGGGGGCCGGATGGAGGCGGGGGAGACGCCGGAGCAGTGCGCCCTCCGGGAGACTGAGGAGGAACTGGCCATCCCCCGTCAGGAGGTGGAGGTCCTGGGCAGGCCGGACTTCATCTGCAATCAGGCGGGCTTTCTGATGCAGCCGGTGCTGGGACTGGTCTCGGCCGCCGGTTTTGCGGCGGTGGCGCCCTCCCCTGCGGAGGTGGGAGAGGCATTCACCGTCCCCCTGGCTTTTTTTCGGGAGACCGCTCCGGAGCAGTATGTCTATGCCCTGCAGCCGGACGTGCCGGGGGACTTTCCCTATGAGACCGTGGGGATTCCTGCGGACTACCGCTGGGCCCGGGGCCGGGTGGAGGTCCCCATCTGGTATTGGCAGGGCCACGCCGTCTGGGGTATGACCGCCCGCCTGACCCAGGACATCGTCCGCCACCTGGAATAAAGAGCACAGGCAGGGCCGGAGCATTTGCTCCGGCCCTGCCTGTTCAGAATGGAGGACTTATGTGCCCAGAAACTCCGGGTCATATCCGATGAACTTTTCCCACGCCGGCCCGTCCGCCGCCGGAGAAAAGCCAAACTCCCGGTAAAAGCCCGCCGCAGCCTCCGTCTCCGGCGTGGGCAGCCGCAGGCGGTCCCGGCCCATGGGGCGATAGTGCATCACTGCCTGGCCGATCAGCTGCACGCCGTAACCCCGGCGCCGCCAGGGCTCTGCCACTGCCAGCAGGGGGATCCAGCCGCAGCCCCGCTCCGCTTCCCGGCCGTCGTCAAAGGCCACCGCGCCCACAGGCGTTCCATCCAGATACCCCGCCAGTACAGGCGCCCCGGCGGGCAGTGCCCCGGAGGTCCCCGCCCACGCCGCCGGAAACTCCGCCTGCTCCCGCGCCAGGGGGCGGAAATAGAGGCCGGGCTCCAGTCCGTTGGCCCGCTGCTTCACGGTGCATCCTTGGGTGAAGGCCGGGTCTGTCAGATGGCTCGCATCGTCCCGCCAGACCACCTGGATCCGCGCCCCCTCCGCCCGCAGCAGAGAGACAGCGGTGTTGCTGCCGGTGGGCGTCTTCCCCAGCTCCTCCAGCGGGATGCCCTGCAGGGCCGCCAGCAGCAGGCGGATGGCGCAGCCATGAGAGAACACCGCCGCCGTTTTTCCGTCATTGGCCGCCGCAATGTCCCGCACGGCCGCCAGCAGCCGGGTCTGGACTGCCTGGGGCGTCTCCGCGCCCTCTACGTGCCACAGGTGGAGCCGGTGGTTGAAGTTTTCCAGCTGCGCCGGGTCCTGCCGGGCGATCTCTCCCCAGGTCTTCTCCTCCCACACGCCCACGCAGATCTCCCGCAGGTCCCGCCGCCGGTGCAGGGGCAGGCCCTTGGGCTTGTATATGGCGCTGGCGGTGGCGCAGGTGCGGTAGAGGTCGCTGGCGTAGACCGCGTCGATGGGAATATCCGCGAATCGGCGCGCCAGCGCCTGGATCTGCCGTTCGCCCCGGTCTGTGATGCTGCTGTTGGCCTGTCCCTGGGCGATGCGGTACAGGTTGCCCTCCGCCTCTGCGTGGCGAATCAGATAGATGGTGGTCATGGTTTCCTCCGTCCGGGCCTGGGCCCGCCGTTTTGAGATTTGGATGTCGTTATCATCATTATAACGGATCTGCCGCTTTCTGGCAAATCGCTCTAACGCGTTTTTTTTCCGGGAAAGCGGCTATACTACGCTCAGGCCGCAAAGGAGTGACTGAAGATGAGAATGTGTACCGGATTTTGGGTCGGTATCGGCGCCGGACTGATGGCCGGCGCGGCAGTGGGAATGATGATGCCCTACGGCAGGGATCCCATGAAAACGCAGGTGGGAAAGAGTATCCACAAGCTGGGTGTCGCCGTGGACCATGCCGTGGACAGCATCGTTTCCGAAATGCGCTGACGCGCAGGGCGGGGAGCCTCGGCTCTCCGCCTTTTTTGATAAAATCGTTTTTGGGGCTTGACTTTGGGAAAAGCTCTGGTATAATAATAACGCTGTCGCATTTGGCGACGCCTCGTATACAGAAATTAGAACCAGAACAGCTATGGAGAAGTCGCCTAGTTGGTCGAGGGCGCATGATTGGAAATCATGTA
>NZ_CAKVVF010000058.1:0-12570 GCF_934833455.1 Oscillibacter sp. KLE 1728 | reverse complement strand
CAACATCATCCCCTCCTCCACCGGCGCCGCCAAGGCCGTGGGCAAGGTCATCCCCGAGCTGAACGGCAAGCTGACCGGCATGTCCATGCGCGTCCCCACTCTGGACGTCTCCGTGGTGGACCTGACCGCCAAGCTGGCGAAGCCCGCCTCCTATGAGGAGATCTGCAAGGCCATGAAGGAGGCCTCTGAGGGTGAGCTGAAGGGCGTGCTGGGCTACACCGACGAGCCCGTTGTGTCCTCCGACTTCCTGGGCGATTCCCGCACCTCTATCTTCGATGCGGATGCCGGCATCGCTCTGACCGACACCTTCGTGAAGGTCGTCTCCTGGTACGACAATGAGTGCGGCTATTCCAACAAGATGGTGGAGCTGATTCGCTATATGTCCTCTGTGGACCACGAGTAAGATCGACGCAGAAGCTCCCGGGCCATTTGGCCCGGGAGCTTTTTTCACATTCCGCAGAGGAAAGGGCCCGCAGCACGCGGCAGGGGAGGGGCCGCCCGGTGTTCTGCCGCTTTCCCAGCCCTTCAGGGCAGAAAAATTCATGCGGTGTGAACGCACATAAGAATGGGGCGCTCCGCCAGATCCCGGCAGCTTTATGCATCCGGCCCACGGGCCGGACCGGGTCACCGTACCGCCGGAGACGGCACACAGTCTGTTTCGGTGCTTCTGCGCAGCAAAAAAGCGCCCTCCGGCGCCCCAACAGGCTTTCAGCTTCCGCATCCCTGCTTTTTGCCGGATGCCCTCTATACAGCACAACCCCCCGCTCGCTCCAACGACGAACGGGGGGCCTACTTCTGGATCGGAGTTTCCAATATGCATTACCTCTTGCTTTCTTGAGATACCGTCCGGATGCTGGGGAAACAGGGGAACTCAGGGGTTTGCCAATCCATAAAACATCGGTACACGCAGACGTCTGCTCTGGTTGCTACCAAAACTCGATTCTCGTGTGGCTCATCATCGTGAGGTGTGTTTCGTCTTTGGGTTCTTCCGGAGTTTCGCGTTTTGAGGAATTCCTCGATTCCGAACGGTGCAGGGATGATTGGGAATCTCTGAGCCAACTAGCCCAAGGGACTCACTCCTTTCCTGTGTCTATAATGTACAATAGATTTCTTTTACTGTCAAGTGTTTTTGTGTATTTTTACGCTTTCCATAAATCGAAATCAATTACCGTGAGCAAAATGCACAAAGGTGCGGGCCAAACTGCTCAACTCCGCAGCTGGCACAAAAACGCCCCGGGGGAGAGAGCTGCATCCCGAAGGAACGCCAGGCGCAGCGCCTCCAGGTTCTCTTCACTGTGCTCCACTTCACAGCAAAGGCGGCGGACAGCCTCCCAAAAGCCACATACTGCCGTCAGGCGCTGTGCCGTCAGGACCATCAGCACGCAGAACTGCGCCTGCCCCAGCAGGTCGCCGTCGTTGACCGCCTTCAGGAGATACCGGAATGCAAAGTATGTGCCCAGCCGCTCCAGCAGCGTCTCCGGCACGGCGGCGGGCGGCGCCTCCTCCGCCCTGCGCAGGAGCTCCCGCCAGTCCCCGTCCAGGGCCTCCAGCTTGGACAGCACCCGCAGGGCGTGTGGAAACAGGCCAGGCCCGGGCGGTACCGCCGTCTCCTGCTTCTTCCAGTCCGCTGCCAGAACCGCAAGGTCCTCTGTCCGGTCCTCATCCAGCAGGATTTGCGCCTCCGCAGCCAGGAGCAAAAATGCCTCCAGCCGCTCCTGCAGGGGACGAGGCCGATCCGCCAGCTCCCGAAGCATCCGCTCCCGCAGGGGCAGGAGGCCGCAGAGCCACGGGTCTCCCGGTTCCTCCGGCTCCGCCGTCTCCCGTTCCAGGAAGGACAGCGGGGCGGTGGAGCCAAGCAGCAGGTCACAGGCTGCCGGGCAGGAGGCACAGAGGCTGACCTCCCGAAAGGGGCCGTACTCCTCAATGAACCGGGGGTGGGTCCGGCAGGTCAGGGACGTGGCCTCGGCTCCCAATATCCGGTGGATCTCGCACAGATTCTCCCGGTTCAGAAAGGGGCACCGGCCGCCCCGGAGGGGGAAGCAGAAATCCCCCTCCTCGTCCGTCTGGAGCGCCTCCCGCAGCCGCTCCCCCAGGGAGCCGGGGGTCTCCTGATAGCGTCGGGCGGTCTCCTCGTCCACCACCACCTCCCACTTTTCGCAGCAGGTGTGGGGGCAGGCCCCCGCCAGACAGTGAAACGCCTCATAATAATCCGGCACTCGGGTCAGCATGGCGCTCTCCTCCTCAGTCAGTCTGCTCCATCTGCTGAAGCAGGTGGAAATGGTTTTTTTGAAACGTCAGCACACCCTCGTCCCGGAGCTTTCCAAGCGCGGTAGACATGGCGCTGCGGTCCACCGCCAGATAGTCTGCCAGCTGTTGGCGGTCCAGCGGGATATCAAACTCCGGCCCTCCGGCCTGCATGGCCTGGGCGGACAGATAACTGAGCAGCTTGTCCCGGGTGGTGCGGCGGGCCATGTGGCCGATCTTCCGGGTGAGGGTCAGATTCCGCCCCGCCAGAATGGTCAGCAGGTTCCGGGTGAATTCCGCGGCGCCCGGCCGGGCACAGGACAGCGCCTGTACGCTGTTGAGAAACAGCACCTCCGCATCCGCTGCCGCCAGCACGGCCACCTCCAGCGGCTCACCGCCCAGACAGGCATAGGCCTCCGCAAACACCTCTCCGGACCGGGCGAGGCCCACAATGGTGCGGCTCCCCCAGAAATCCTCCTTGACGATATGCAGCGTCCCGGAGAGGACCAGCCCCAGCCGGTCCGCCCGCTCTCCCCGCCGCAGGACCACTTCACCCCGGCCACAGCGGCGCTTCCGTGCGCCCAGGCCCTCCAGCAGCGCAGGCAGCGCCTCCTGCGGAATCCCGCGGAACAACGGCGTCCGGAGAAGAAGCGCGGTAGAAACTTCCATACCATTTTCTCCATTCCGTTGTAAAAACAACATACTTTTTTATCCCATTGTACGATACTAGGTCTCAGAAAGCAAGCAAAACGTTTGAAACCCCAAAAAGGAGACACACTATGGTAAGAAGGATCATCGAGATCGATCAGGAGAAATGCAACGGCTGCGGCGCCTGTGCCGCAGCCTGTCACGAGGGTGCCATCGGCATGGTGGACGGCAAGGCGGTCCTGCTGCGGGACGACTACTGCGACGGTCTGGGAGACTGCCTGCCCACCTGCCCCACCGGAGCCATCACGTTTGTGGAGCGGGAGGCCGCAGCCTATGATGAAGCAGCTGTCCTGGCAAAGAAGGCGGAGGCCCTGAAAGGCACCGCGCCGCGGCAGACGCCGCCCTCCGGCGGCTGTCCCGGCAGTATGGCCCAGGCCCTCCGTCCGGCGGTGGCTCAGGCCGTTTCCGCGCCGCAGGACGGCGCGGTGTCCCACCTGGCCCAGTGGCCGGTGCAGATCAAGCTGGTGCCTGTGGAGGCCCCCTGGTTCAACGGTGCCCGGCTGCTGATCGCGGCGGACTGCACGGCTTATGCCCGGGCGGACTTCCACCAGCGGTTCATGCGGGGCCGCATCACGCTGATCGGCTGCCCCAAGCTGGATGAGGGAGACTATGCCGAAAAGCTGACGGAGATCCTTCGCCGCAACGATATCCGGGAGCTGACCATCGTGCGGATGGATGTCCCCTGCTGCGGCGGTATGCAGCGGGCAGCGGAGACGGCCCTGCGGCAGAGCGGCAAGTTCATTCCCTGGCAGGTGGTGACACTGGGCCGGGATGGAAATATTCTGGAATAATAGGAGTGACCAATATGAACGCAACAGTAAATGAGAACTGCATCGGCTGCGGCCTGTGCGCCGGCACCTGCCCGGAGGTATTCCACTTGGGCGACGACGGGCTGGCCCACGGCAGCGGCATCCCGGAGGGCCAGCTGGAGGCGGCCCAGGAGGCCCGGGACGGCTGCCCGGTCAGCGCCATCAGCATCGAAGCATGAAAGCAGGCCCTGTCCACATGGACAGGGCCTGCTTTCATGCCGGTCTTGCGGTGCAGGTCCCAGTATACCGTTAAAACAGCCCGGTCTGGGAATGCGCCCGCGGTGAAGTCGCACAGCCTGTAATTCCCGGCCGGGTCTTCCAGCTGAATTTCCCCTTCTTGTGAAAAGGCGAATCGAAAACCGACGGTTTTCTGAAACCGGCCTCCGGGAGCTGTGCGTTTCCCTTGCAGCCGCAATCCCTGTGCCCCGTTGTGATAGGACGGCACCAAGCGGAAGCCCGAATTGCCGCGCCAGCGAATGGGCTGCGGGCAGCCCTGCGGCGGGGCTGCCCCTGCTGGCCGCAGAAGGAAAGGGGGGGCGCACCGGAAGGCAAGTTCCCCACCCCCGCGGGGACTGGGTCGCCGCGCCCAGGCAGAAGCAGGCCGGGCCTCAAGAGGCCCGGCCTGCTTTAACGGATTTCCCGCCTTTGGACGGTGCGCACTGCCCGGGGCAGCTCACAGGTTGGTGTCCAGCACGCCGCTAAACGCCTGGGGCGGCATCACGCCCACCTTCCGGTCAAATTCCTGGCCGTTCTTCAGGAACACCACCGTGGGGATGCTCATGACTCCGAACCGCCGGGCCAGATCCGGCTCCTCATCCACGTTCACCTTGCCCACCAGGACCTTACCCTTGTACTGGTCTGCCAGGGACTCGATCACCGGAGAGAGCATCTTGCAGGGGCCGCACCAGTCGGCCCAGAAGTCCACCATCGCCAAGGGGGCCGCCGCCACGGCGGCGTCAAATTCCGCAGTCTTGAAATGCTTGATTCCCATACGTCATGTCTCCTTTATACACTCAAATTTGATGTTGTACGTTCAGCTCTGTTTTTCCCGGCGCTCCTGAGCCGCCGCCCAGGCCGCCGCACTCTGCCCGGCGATCAGCCCATCTCCCGCGGCCTTGGAGACCTGAAGGGGACCGCCGGTGCAGTCTCCCGCGGCAAACAGGCCGGGGAGATTGGTGGCCATACGCCGGTCCACCGTCACATAGCCCTGTTCCACCGCCAGCCCCGGGAACAGCTCCGTGGGGGCCATGGTGGGCCGCAGGATGAACACGCCCTCCGCCGGAATGGTCCGGCCGTCGCAGGTGACGGACTCCACCCGGCCGTCGCCCCGGATCTCACACTGCTTGGGGCGGTCGAAATAGGTCACGGAGCAGCCGATTTTCTGGAGAAACTCCGCCTCCTGCCGGGCGGTGTCGGTGTATCCCACCACCGCCACCGGCTTGCCCCGGTAGAGCATCCCGTCGCAGGTGGCGCAGTAGCTGACGCCCCGGCCCAGAAGCTCCGCCTCGCCGGCAAACTTCTTCCCGCGGGCCACGCCCGCCGCCAGCACCACAGCCCTGGCGTTGTACATATCCGGCCCCACGCTGACATACCAGGCGTCCGGCATCTGCACGGCGTTCAGCACCTTGCCCGCCAGAAACTCCACCCCCGCCTGCTCCGCGTGGCGGCGCATGGCGGCCAGCATCTCCGCGCCGGACAGGCCGGGCAGGCCCAGGTAGTTGTCCACCTTCTCCGCCCGCCAGAGAGGATTTTCCTCCAGGGGATTAGAGACCACCAGTGCGCTGCGCCCCCGTGCCCGGACGTTGATGGACGCGGACAGCCCCGCGGGGCCGCCGCCGATCACCAGCACATCATAGGACATAGGAGTCCGCCTCCTCTCCCAGCAGGTCGGCCACCAGGGAGGCCACCTCCCGGGACGCCACCTGATAGTATACCTCATTTCCGGACCGTTCCGCCGTCACCACATTGGCCGCCCGCAGCTTCTGCAGATGCTGGGAGATGCAGGACTGGGACATGCCGGTGGACGCCTCCATGCAGCCCACATTGTGGCACCCGGAAATCAGCAGGCCGTGGACGATCTGCAGCCGGATGGGGTTGGACAGGGCCTTCAGCAGCGATGCCCGCTCCTCATAGTCGATCTGCTCTTCCACGATTCCACCGCCTCTCTCTTGGATTCTGGTATTAGATTATCAGAATATTCTCATTTTAGAAGTGGTTTATGCAACACTTTTGGAATTTTTTGCAGGGCCGGCCTCCCGGCTCGTCCGGGCAAGAGACCGTTGCTTTTGCACCGGAAGTCTGCTACACTGAATACGGTATATACGCAAGCTGAGAGCCGGCAGAGCGTACGCTCCACCGGCTCCCTATTCAAAAAAGCGGCGGCGCCCCGCCCAGGGGCGGACGCTGCGCGGAAGTGCAGACTGGGGGGCGGCCTGCCGCTCGGGGTATCCTATGCACCGGGTTCTTCCCGCGCCACAGGGCCCGGCAGCCCGATTCCGTCCGGTCTGCCGCCGGAATGAAAGAAAAGAGGGGCTTTCCATGATAAAAATCGCACCGTCCATCCTCTCCGCGGATTTTGCCAATTTGGAGCGGGATATCCAGCGCATCTCCACCGCCGATTACGTCCATGTGGATGTGATGGACGGCATGTTCGTCCCCAACATTACCATCGGTATCCCGGTGGTGAAATCCATCCGCCCCACCACGGCGCTGCCCCTGGATGTTCACCTGATGATCGTGGAGCCGGGCCGGTATGTGGAGCAGTTCTGCGACGCCGGCGCCGACCTGGTGACGGTCCATGTGGAGTCCGACACGGAGGAAAAGCTCCACGACGCCATTGCCAGGATCCACGCCAAGGGCAAGCGGGCCGGTGTGGTGCTGAAGCCGAAAACGCCTGCGGAGACGGTCCTGCCCTTCCTGAATGAGGTGGAACTGGTGCTGGTGATGACGGTGGAGCCGGGCTTCGGCGGCCAGAAATTCATGGCGGATATGATGCCCAAGGTCTCCGCCATCCGCCGCTGGATCGATGAGAAGAACCCCGGCTGCGAGCTGGAGGTGGACGGCGGCGTGGATCCCGTCACCTGCAAGACCTGCATCGCCGCCGGCGCCAATGTGCTGGTGGCCGGCAGCGCCGTCTACAAGGCTGACGATATCCCCGCCCGCATCGCGGAGCTGCGGGGCTGAGGGCGCGCCATGCGGAATCTGCACGATCTGCCCAGGGTCCGGCTGGGCGTGTTTCCCACCCCGTTTTACCGGCTGGACCGGCTGAGCGAGCAGTACGGCCGGGGCATCTGGATCAAGCGGGATGACCTGTGCGGCGTGGCCCTGGGCGGCAGCAAGGTCCGCAAGCTGGAATTCGTTCTGGCGGAGGCCCTGGACCAGGGGTGCGACACGGTATTCACCACCGGCGGCGCCCAGTCCAACCACGCGGCCCTCACCGCCGCCTGCGCCGCGCGGCTCGGGATGAAGTGCATCCTGCTGCTGAAGCGCCGGGGCGTCACGGAGCACCGGGGCAATCTGGTGCTGGACGAGCTCTTCGGCGCCGAGGTGCGTCTGCTGGACATGGATTCCTATGACGAGATCTATGCAGAGATGCACCGGATCGGCGGCACGCTGGAGCAGGCGGGGCACAAGTGCTGCTATATTCCCGTGGGCGCCTCCACGGCCCTCGGCGCCGTGGGCTACGTGAGTGGCGCCCGAGAGATCGCCGTCCAGGCTATGGCTGCGGGCGTGCGGCTGGGACACATCGTCTCCGCCACCGGCTCCGGCGGCACGGCCGCCGGGCTGCTGCTGGGAGCCGGGTTGTTTCTGCCCGGTGTGAAGGTCACCGGCATCGCCGTGGACAGCGGCCCCTTCGACAAGATCGTCCCCCGCCTGGCAGGGGAGGCCGCAGCACTGCTGGAGTGCCCCTTCCAGCCGGAAGAGAATGCATTTCAGATGGTGGAGCACATGGGCCCCGGCTATGCCCTGCCGAATCCGGAGGATACCCCCTATATCGAGGAGCTGGCCCGGACGGAGGGCATCCTGCTGGATCCGGTCTACACCGGGAAGGCCTTTGCCGGCATGGTGCAGCTGCTGCGCCGGGGAGCTTTTGATGGGCAGGACGACCTGCTGTTCGTCCACACCGGCGGCACGGCGGCCCTGTTCGCCATCGATCTGCCCCGGTGACGCCCCCTTTTTCCCATACCCGGCCGGAGCCCGGATACGAACCCTTTGAAGGAGCATCAGACCATGGAATATTTCCCCGCACCTCTTGAAAAACTGGTGGAGCAGTTTGCCCGCCTGCCGGGCATCGGCGGCAAGTCTGCCCAGCGGCTGGCCTTTTACGTGCTGGGCCTGCCGGAGGCGGAGGCCAGGGAGTTCGCCGACGCCATCCTGGACGCCAAGAAAAGCGTCACCTGCTGCCCGGTGTGCCAAAACTTCACCGCCGGGGGGCTGTGTCCCATCTGCGCCTCCCCCAAGCGGGATGGCTCCGTTATCTGCGTGGTGGCAGATCCCCGGGACGTGGCCGCCATAGAGCGGGCCAGGGAGTACAACGGCCGGTATCACGTGCTCCACGGCGTCATCTCTCCCATGAACCACGTGGGGCCGGACGACCTGGCCATCAAATCCCTGGTGGAGCGGGTGGCCAGCGGCGAGGTGAAGGAAGTCATTATGGCCACCAATCCGGACACGGAGGGGGAGGCCACAGCCATGTACATCGCCAGGCTCTTAAAGCCCTTTGACGTGCGGGTGACCCGCCTGGCCTACGGCATTCCCGTGGGCGGACATCTGGAGTTCGCCGACGACGCCACGCTGATGCGGGCCCTAGAGGGCCGCCGGGAGATCTGAGCGCCTCGCCCCCTAAATAAAAACGCCGGATGGAAACCCATCCGGCGTTCGTTTTTTCATTTCTCCTTGGGCAAAATCAGGTTCAGCAGCACCGCCATGATAGTTGCGATCACCACGGGAGACTGTCCGAACACCATGGTGAACGCCTCTGGGAACTGGCTGAGGGCCTCGGAGGCCTGGGAAATCCCCACGCCCAGAGCAGCAGAGAGACCCACAATGGTGGTGTTCCGGGCCGTCAGGTCCTGGGAGGCGATGAGCTTCATGCCCGTCATGGCAATGGTGGAAAACACCGTCACTGTGGCGCCCCCCAGCACGCACTGGGGAATGGTGGTCAGCAGCGCCGCAAATTTGGGGGAGATGCCCGCCAGCAGCAGGAATCCCCCGGCAATGGCGAACACTGTCCGGTTCACCACCTTGTTGGTGGTGACGATGCCCACATTTTGGGAGTAGGTAGCCGTGGGCAGGCCGCCCATCAGCGCCGTCAGGATATTGCTGGTGCCATAGGCGATGATACCGCCCTGGAGCTCCTGGTCCGTGGGATCCCGGTCCAGGCCGCCCACGGTGGTGGCGGTGAAGTCGCCGATGGCCTGGATGGAGTTGATGGCAAACAACAGCCCGATGGCCACACAGGAGGCTGGATCGAACTTCAGACCGAAGTGCAGGGGCTCCGGCAGGGCGAACCAGGCAGCATTTCCCACGTCGGCAAAGCTGACCATGCCGAAGCAGAGCGCCACCGCATAGCCGAACAGCATCCCGATCAGGATAGAAGCCAGCTTGCAGATGCCCTTGGCCTTGTGGTTCAGCACCAGCACGGCAGTCAGCGTCAGGGCCGCGATCAGCCAGTTCTGCCAGGAGCCATATACCAGCGCCTCCGTCAGCCCCTGTTGCGCCACCACGGATTCATAGGTGTTGCCGGTGCCGCCGGCCATGTAGTTGATGGCGGTAGGGTAGAGGGAGAGGCCAATGGTGAACACCACCGTGCCGGTAATGACCGGCGGGAACAGCCGGCGGATCTTCTTGACGAACACGCCCACCAGCACAGCCACGATGCCGCCCACGATCATGGCGCCGGCAATGGCCGCCACTCCGCCGCCGGAGGCGGCGATGGCCTGCATACTGGGAACATAGGCAAAGCTGACACCCAGGATCACCGGCAGGCCAGAGCCGAACCGCCCGCCGATGGGATACAGCTGGAGGAATGTGCACACGGCGGACATCACCAGGGATGCCTGGATCAGCAGCACCTGCTCCTCCTGGCTGAGGCCGATGGCTCCGGCGATGATGATAGGCGGGGTGACACACCCCACGATCATGGCCACCAGATGCTGCAGGGCCAGGGAGAGCGAGGTGCCGAGGGGCGGAATTCCCCGGGGCTGAAACAGCAGCTCCCGGCGGTCAAAGCGAGACTCCATGGGCAGGACTCCTTTCGGGCGGAAACTCCGCGCGTTCTGTGGTGCGGAAGTCGGGGCTTGAGGCTTCTGCTCTTATGATACCATGGATTTCTCCAAAAGCAAACAAAATTTTTGGTAACCTGAAAAAATAATTGGTTGTTTCGACAAAAGGGCGCCCCGGCTTTGACTGGGGCGCCCTTTTAATCAGTCTGCGATGGTGGGTACCGCGTCCGCGGGGATAGGGCAGGTGTAGCCTGCCGCCGTCCGGCGCTGAAACTCCGTCTTTGCCTCCTCCAGCAGGGCCGGGTCCGTCAGCAGGTCAATGGCGGCCGCCGCCAGGACCTTGCCGGCATGGAGGGCCGCCTTGTGGCCGATGTCTGTCCGGCCGCAGGAGACATTCTGCCAGCTATGGCCGGGGCAGCCGTTGGGCCAGGCGGCCACGTGGATCTGTGCAGTAGGGCACTGCCAGCTGACGTCGCCCACATCCGTGGAGCCGGGCTGGAAGGCGTCCCCCTGGTACAGGGGCAGCAGAAAGCGGTTCATGGCGTGGCCGGCCTGGGCCCGCCTGGCCTGGGCATCCGCTGCGTAGTCCAGATCATACTGGCTGCCCACGCCCGGCGCCCGGTCACTGCCGGAATAGGTCCCGGCCAGGCTGTCGGCAAAGGCCAGCTCCTCCGGCGTGTAACTGGGGACCCCCAGGGCCTCGAAATTTCGGTAGAGGACCCGCTCCAGGGCGTGGTTCGTGACGGTGTCCGCCAGGCCGTCGATGAATTTCTTCTCCACCGTAGTCTCAGTCATCAGAGCTGCGCCCTGGGCGATCTTGTCCACCCGGGCCTGCAGCTCCACGGCCTCCGCCACATGATTGGACCGGACCATGTACAGCACGCTGGCCCTGGGCTGGACCACGTTGGGACTCCGGCCGCCGGCATCGGTGATGGCGTAGTGGACCCGAGCCTTGTCACTCATGTGCTCCCGCAGGAACTGGACGCCCACGTTCATCAGCTCCACCGCGTCCAGGGCGCTGCGGCCACGGTCCGGGTCTCCGGCGGCATGGGCCGCCACGCCGGTGAAGTGGTACTGGGTTTGGATGCAGGAGTTGGAGGAGCCGGTAAGCACCTCGTTGGCGTCGTCCGGGTGCCAGGTGAGGGCCGCATCCAGACCGTACCATAGCCCATCCCGGGCCATAAATGCCTTGGCGGCGCCGCCCTCCTCGCCGGGGCAGCCATACAGTACCACGGTGCCGGGGATCTTGGCGGCCTCGAGATACGCCTTCACTCCCAGAGAGGCGGCCATGGCCCCGGCGCCCAGCAGGTTATGCCCGCACCCGTGGCCGCAGCCGCCGGAGACCAGCTCCTCCCGCGTCAGGCTGCCGCCCTTCTGGGAAAGGCCGGAGAGCGCGTCATATTCCGCCAGCAGGCCGATGATGGGCCGCCCACTGCCGTAGGAGGCGGAGAAGGCGGTGGGGATGTTGCAGATGCCCCGCTCCACCTTGAAGCCCTCCTGCTCCAGCACTCGGCAGTACAGGTCGGCAGACTGCTCCTCCTGGAGAGACAACTCCGCAAAGGACCAGATCTCATCTGCCACCTGGGCTACCAGATCTGCTTTTTTTTCGATGGCGGCGACGGCCGCCTGCTTTTCTGCTGTCATGGGGATGCTCCTTTCTGCGCCGGATGCCCCGGCCCGTTAAAAAGGGCGCGCACATCTGTGCGCGCCCCGCAGTTGCCCGGTCCCGCCGCCCAGCGGGCGGCACTGGGCTCAGGCTGCCTTACAGCACCTTGCTGAGGAAGTCCTGGAGCCGGGGGTGCTGGGGATTTCCGAAAATGTCGGCGGGGGAGCCCTCCTCCAGCAGCTTGCCGTCTGCCATGAAGAGGACCCGGCTGCCCACCTCCCGGGCAAAGCCCATCTCGTGGGTGACCACCACCATGGTCATGCCCTCCTGGGCCAACTGCTTCATCACGTCCAGCACCTCGCCCACCATCTCCGGGTCCAGGGCGGAGGTGGGCTCGTCAAAGAGCATAACCTCCGGCTCCATCATCAATGCCCGGACAATGGCAATCCGCTGCTTCTGGCCGCCGGAGAGCTGGATGGGATAGGCGCGGGCACGGTCCTGCAGGCCTACTCGGTCCAACAGGGCCAGGGCCTTTTTCTCCGCCTCGCCCCGGTCCATGTGCTTCACCTGGATGGGGGCCAGGGTCATGTTGTCCATGATGGTCATGTGAGGGAAGAGGTTGAAGTGCTGGAACACCATGCCCATCTTCTGGCGGTGCTGGTCGATGTCCACCTTTACCGTTTTGCCCTCCGCATTTTTTATCTTCTTTTTTGTGATATCCACCCCATTGAAGAGGATAGATCCTCCGGTAGGCTCCTCCAGCAGGTTCAGGCTGCGGAGGAACGTGGACTTGCCGGACCCGGAGGGGCCGATGACCACCATCACGTCGCCCTGGTCAATGTCCACCGTGACGCCGTCCAAGGCCTTGATGGCGCCCCGGTTGTAGTATTTCTTCAGGTCCTTGACTTGGATCAGCTTATCTCCGGTCGCCACGGCTCATTCTCCTTTCGAAGTAAGCGATGATCTTGCTGGTGGGGAA
>NZ_CAKVVF010000057.1:8040-12799 GCF_934833455.1 Oscillibacter sp. KLE 1728 | reverse complement strand
GCAAATCGACGCTCATGAGCGTCCTGTTCGGTTTGTACCAGCCGGAGGAGGGCGTCATCAAAAAAGACGGCCAGGTGGTGCAGATCAAGGACCCGAACGATGCAAACGCACTGGGGATCGGCATGGTCCACCAGCACTTCAAGCTGGTGGAATGCTTTTCCATTTTAGACAACATCATCCTGGGCGTGGAACCCTGCAAGAACGGCTTCCTGCAGAAGCAGGAGGCCCGGGAGAAGGTCCTGGCCCTGTCGGAGAAGTACGGCCTGCAGGTGGACCCGGACGCACTGGTGGAGGATGTCACCGTGGGCATGCAGCAGCGCACGGAGATCCTGAAGATGCTCTACCGGGACAATGAGATCCTGATCTTCGACGAGCCCACCGCTGTGCTGACGCCGCAGGAGATCGACGAGCTGATGCAGATCATGAAGAACCTGGCGGCAGAGGGCAAATCCATCCTGTTCATCTCCCACAAGCTGAATGAGATCATGTCCGTGGCGGACCGCTGCACGGTCCTGCGGAAGGGCAAATACATCGGCACGGTGAACATCGCCGAGACCAGCCGTGAAGAGCTGTCCCGCATGATGGTGGGCCGGGACGTGGAGTTCGCAGTCCACAAGGAGCCCTCCAAGCCCAAGGATCCCATCCTGGTGGTGGAGGGTATGACTGTGGCCTCCAAGCTCCATAACAACAATGCTGTGAAGAATATCTCCTTTACGGTCCGGGCGGGAGAGATTGTCTGTATTGCCGGTATTGACGGCAACGGCCAGACGGAGCTGATCTACGGCCTGACGGGCCTGGAGCCCCTGGAGTCCGGCAAGATCACGCTCTGCGGCCAGGACATCACCCGCGCCCCCATCCGGCAGCGGTCTCTGCTGGGCATGAGCCACATCCCGGAGGACCGCCACAAGCACGGCCTGGTGCTGGACTACACCCTGGAGGACAACATGGTGCTCCAGCGGTACTTTGAGCCTCAGTTCGTCAGCAAGGCGGGCTTCCTGAAGCGCAAGGCCATCCGCGAGTACGCCAACCGCCTGATCGAGCAGTACGACGTCCGCTCCGGCCAGGGGCCTGTCACAGTGGCCCGCAGCATGTCCGGCGGCAACCAGCAGAAGGCCATCATCGCCCGGGAGATCGACAAGGACCCGGAGCTGCTGATCGCCGTGCAGCCCACCCGCGGCCTGGACGTGGGCGCCATCGAGTATATCCACAAGCAGATCGTGGCCCAGCGGGACGCCGGCAAGGCGGTGCTGCTGGTGAGCTTGGAGCTGGACGAGGTCATGTCCCTGTCCGACCGTATCCTGGCGATCTATGAGGGCGAGATCGTGGGCGAGCTGGACCCCAAGACCACCACGGCGGAAGAGATGGGCCTGTACATGGCCGGCGCCAAGCGGAAGGGGGCTTGAGAAACCATGAGACAAGAAAAATCATCCCTCCTGCGGAACAAGGGATTCCAGTCCCTGCTGGCATCCCTGCTGTGCATCGTGCTGGGCCTGCTGATCGGCTACATCGTGCTGCTGATTATCAACCCCGCCGGCGCGGGAGAGGCCATCCGCACCATTGTGGAGAACTTCCTGTACTATCCCAGCGCCGCGGCCCGGCTGCGGTATCTGGGCAACACGCTGGTGAAGACCGCGCCGCTGCTGATGTGCAGCCTGTCGGTGCTGTTCGCCTATAAGGTGGGCCTGTTCAACATCGGCGCCGCCGGCCAGTACGTCATCGGCGCCGGCGCCAGCCTGTACTGCGCCCTGGGCTTCGGGCTGCCCTGGTACGTGTGCCTGTTGGCGGCTATTGCTGCCGGTGCGGTGCTGGGCGCCATCTCCGGGCTCCTGAAGGCGTACCGCAATGTGAATGAGGTCATCTCCTGCATCATGCTCAACTGGATCAGCCTGTATCTGGTGAACGCCCTGCTGTCCCAGGTGAAGGAGACAGCCAGTCCCTACACCTTCACCCTGAGCAGCACGAATCCCGACGCCATCCTGCCCTCTCTGGGCCTGGGCGCCCTGTTCTCCGACAACCAGTATGTGACCATCGCCATCCCCCTGACGGTGATCGTGGCCGTGGGCATCTGGGTCCTGCTGGAGAAGACCAAGCTGGGCTATGAGCTGCGGGCCACCGGCTGCAACAAGTTTGCGGCCAAGTACTGCGGCATGAAGGAGAAGCGAAACATCATCCTCACCATGGCCATCGCCGGCGGCCTTGCCGGCATGGGCGCGGCCACGCTGTTCCTCACCGGATTCGAGCAGTGGCAGGTCACGCAGTCCGCAGTGCCGGCCATGGGCTTCAACGGCATCGCCGCCGCCTTCCTGGGCGGACTGAATCCCATCGGCGCTATCTTCTCCTCGTATTTCATTCAGCACATCACCAACGGCGGCGCGTATGTGGACAAGACCATGTACTCCGCCCAGATCTCTGATCTGATCTCCGCCCTGATTATCTACCTGTGCGGCTTCGTACTGTTCTTCAAGGTCTTTATGAACAGCCGGCTGGACCGGCGGGATGAAAAGCGGCGGGCAAAGGAAGACCGGCCCGGCTCTGAGGAAGGAGGGAAGGCGTAATGTTACTGCTGCTGCAATACACGCTGATTTTCGCCTCCGTCCTGCTGCTGGTGGCGCTGGGCGGCTGCTTCTCTGAACACTCCGGCGTCATCAACATCGGCCTGGAGGGCATCATGGTCATGGGCGCCCTGGGCGGTGCGCTGATGATGAAGTTCCTGCCTGCAGGCACCTCCGCCTTTGTGGTGGTGCTGTTGACGGTGCTGGCCAGTATCCTGCTGGGCATGATCTACTCCCTGCTGCTGGCGGTGGCGGCCGTGAACTTCAAGGCGGACCAGACACTGGTGGACACGGCCATGAACCTGCTGGGCACCGCCGCGGCCACCGTGTTCGTGAAGGCCATGAACACCGCCGCCGATCCGGACAACGTGTCCTCCACCATCCAGTACCTGGACGGCCGCAAGGCATTCCTGGTGAACATCGGCGGCTTTGAGTTCAACTGGTGCATGCTGCTGGCGGTGATCGCCCTGGTAATCGCCTATGTGGTGCTGTACAAGACCCGCTTCGGCCTGCGGCTGTGCGCCTGCGGCGAGCATCCCCAGGCAGCGGATTCCGTGGGCATCAACGTCTACCGGATGCGCTACGCCGGCGTACTGATCTCCGGCGTGCTGGGCGGCCTGGGCGGCATTGTGTATATCATCGCGGGCGTCAGCGAGTGGAAGTTTGAAAACGGCGTGGCCGGTTTCGGCTTCCTGGCCCTGGCGGTGATGATCTTCGGCCAGTGGAAGCCCACCCGCATCGCCCTGGCGGCGCTGCTGTTCGGCTTCTTCCGGGCCCTGGGCAATGTGTACAGCGGCTTCGACCTGCTGAGCAATCTGAACCTGCCCAGCTCCGTGTATAACATGCTGCCCTATGTCATCTCTCTGGTGGTGCTGGCCTTCACATCTCAGAAGTCCCGTGCCCCCAAGGCGGAGGGCATTCCCTACGACAAGGGCCAGCGGTAATTCCATCACAAAACGGAATTTCACGACAAAATATGCCTCCCTGTTATCGGCTTCGACAACAGGGAGGCTGTTTTTATCCCAGCACGTAGCCCACCAGCAAAGCGGCCAGCAGCAGGGAGAAGGCACTCTGCACCACCTTGCCCAGGAAGCAGTTCCGCAGCCGCAGGCCGCTGCCCTCCAGCACCGCCAGCGTCTGACACAGGACCGAGAGGCCGCCCCAGCCCGCTGCTGCCGCCGCCAGAAGAAAGCCGAAGGCATCAGCTGTCAGCAGGGGCGTCAGGGAGAAGAGCTCCAGCGCCGCCACCAGGACCGCCCCCAGGCGGCCGCCCACGGCGGTGAGAGGCTGCGCCAGCACATAGAAGAACACCACGAAGGCGCACACAGACAGAATCCCGGCAAGCGAGGACCGGACAGCCCCGGTGAAGGCCTCCGCAAAGCTGACAGCCTGGAAAGGAGGATGCCTTGTCAGTTCCTGCCGGGAAGCGGATTTTCCGCTGCCCCGAAACACCAGTCCCGTCAGAAGGGCGGAGAGCACATGGATCAGCCACAGCCACACCCCGGCCCGCACACTGCCGAACACCCCCACGCCCAGCACACTGATGAGGAACACCGGATTGGAGTTGTTGCAGAAGGCCAGCAGCCGCTCCGCCTCCTCCCGGGAGACCAGATTTTCCCGGTAGAGGTCTGCTGCCGTCTTGGCGCCGATGGGGTAGCCCCCCACCAACCCCAGCACCAGCGCAGCACTGCCAGCACCGGGGACCCGGAACAGCGGCTCCATCAGCCCCGCCAGCCAGGGGGCGGCCAGCTCCCCGAACCCCAGAGCCAGCAGCGCTGAGGAGGCCACCAGGAAGGGGAACAGGGAGGGGACCACGGAACGGGCACAGAGGGCCAAAGCTTCCGCCACACTGTCCCGCACGGCCCCGGCGTCCGCCAGAAACCACACCAGCAGGCCGCCGAGGCACAGGCAGGCCAGTATCCGCCATCGAATCCGCATCCCGCATCACCTCTCCACACCCTATGCCGGAGCGGGGGACACTATGCCCCCGGCATGTTGCGGGACGTTTGTGCATACAGTCGGGAAGAGGTGAACGTATGGAGCGGAATCGAAAGGACCGAAACGGCGGCGTGCTGGACACGGTGGCGGAGCTGTTCGACCTGCCGGCAGATCTGGTGGCGGGCCTGCCCCACCTGGAGATGATGGGCAGCCGCCAGCTGTATCTGGAGCACCACACAGGCATCCTGGCGTACAGCGACGAGCAGATC